>CAMWQF010000106.1 GCA_947176285.1 uncultured Porphyromonadaceae bacterium | reverse complement strand
GTGTATAAATATTAAATATTTATGATTGAAATAAAGAATTTAAACTAAGAAATATAAAATGAATATCAATAATAATTCTGAGAATTTGGCAATAAATAATAATGCCTATCAAAATATTTTGACAAGAACAAGCATTAGGAATTTCTCTAACAAGCCGATAAAAGACGAATTGAAATCAGCGTTGCTGCATGCTGGAATGTCTGCTCCTTCAGGAGTAAATAAGCAACCGTGGGAATTCATACTTATAGATAATACAGAAATCCTCAAGCAGCTTGCCGAAACGCTTCCTTACGCAAAAATGACGGCGCTTGCTCCTATGGCTATTGTGGTTTGTGGAAATTCTGAAAGATTCCTTGAGGGGGATGATTCTACGCTTTGGGTTCAAGATGTGTCGGCTGCTTCCGAAAATATCCTTTTGGCTGCTCATGCATTGGGTTTAGGCGCAGTATGGACATGTCTCTATCCTCATCCCGACCGAATGGAATCAACATCTCGTATTCTGCATCTTCCCAATTCGATAGTCCCTTTCAATCTAATCCCTATTGGCTATCCTTCTAAGACTCATGCTCCAATTAACAAGTGGCATCCTGAGCGTATCCACTACAATCACTTCTGACTATTCTTTCTATAATTTTCCTTTTATCCCCATCGTTAAGAATGGTTTTCATCCTATTTAGATAGGTTGTCGAAGTCGATTCATCAGAAGATTTGAGAACTGATAATTTTTCAATCCCCATTTGGGAGCAACCACCATATCCGAAGGTGAAGAGGCTAAAAACCTTTCTATGCATATATGGCGAGGAACGATTTTGACAATCCTTACGCTTAAGTCAAGATACTCCTCTAATGTAAACGGCGTGACATCTATATCTCCTCTTTCAAATTTCGAAAGAAGGGGAGTTCCCTTCACAATCTGAAGTTGGTGCATTTTGATAGACTCTATCGGAAGCTTACAAGCCTTATTGACTGTCTCTAATACTGACTCCTCATTCTCTCCCGGCAATCCGGCAATTAAATGCAATCCTACGCGTATGCCCCGACTGTTTAGTCTTCTGACTGCATCCTCTACATCTGTCCAGGTATGATTTCTATTGATGAGTTGCAATGTATCATCAAATGAAGTCTCTGCTCCAATTTCAACTATTACAGGAGTTTCCTCATTAATATCGGAAAGATGATCTATGAGTTCATTGGGAAGACAATCGGGGCGAGTTCCTATAACTATTCCAACCACATCTTCTGAATCTGCTGCTTCCCTATACATCTTTGCAAGACTTGCAACGCTTTTCCCAAAAGTGTTTGTATAACTTTGGAAATAAGCAAGATATTTCATCTCAGGATATTTCCTTCTAAAAAATTCTTTCCCCTTGAATATTTGAGTCTCCACAGAATCTTTCGGTGAGCAATATCCTGGAGTAAATGAAGCATTGTTGCAGTAGATACATCCTCCCGTTCCAATACTCCCATCGCGGTTAGGACATGTAAACCCGGCATCAATTGACAGTTTTTGCACCTTGATGCCCGGAAATACTTCTTGCATATACTCGCTGAAATCTTTGAAGTAAGGATTCATTTGATTCTTTTTTTAAAAAGGCAGATTCCCTTAAGAACATGCCTTTTATATCAATTCTCAGCAAATGTTAATGATTTGAGATTAGTTCATCTGCGATGACAAGTGCTGACATGGCTTCTACTACCGGTACTGCTCGGAGTGCAACACAGGGATCATGCCGCCCTTTCCCCTTTAATATCTTTTGATTTCCGAATTTGTCGACAGTTTCGATATCTTGAAGTAGGGTGGGTGTTGGTTTGAAAGCCACTCTAAAAACTATTGGCATTCCATTTGAAATACCACCCTGAATCCCTCCGCTATGGTTCGATTTGGTATAAATATGTCCGTTGTCAGAAGTGAAAATGTCAGCTTGTTCTGTACCATACTTGGATGCTGCTTCAAAACCGTCGCCATATTCAAATCCTTTGGCTGCATTTATGCTCATCATAGCATGAGCCAAACGGGCATGTAGTTTCTCGAATACCGGATTTCCAATTCCGGCAGGTAATCCTTCAATTACACATTCTATTATTCCTCCAACAGAGTCTCCTCGCTTCATTGCTGCTTCTACAACAGTTGCAAGTTCTTTATCCGAACCCTTAACGCCACCTATAGAAATCACATTGGCATTGATGGAAATATTCTTCATGCATGGAAGTTGACGGGCTATAGCTCCACCGATCACCCAGTTTAGCGTCTCTCGTGCTGAAGCTCTTCCTCCTCCTCTTGCTTCATGCAGACCATAGCGCTTATCGTAAGTGAAGTCAGCATGATTAGGTCTGTAAAGGTCTGCCATCTCTCCATAATCGGAGCTACGTTGGTCGGTATTGCGCACTATAAAACCTATCGGAGTTCCAAGAGTCACCATATCATCCGTCAGTCCCGAAAGTAGTTCCGGGATATCTTTTTCATTTCGTGCAGTCACAAGATGACTCTGCCCTGGGCGTCTCCGTGCAGTCTCTCTTATGATGATATCCATATCTATCTTAACCCCTCCCGGCATTCCGTCAAGTATGCCACCCATGGCTTTCCCATGGCTTTCACCAAAAGTAGTGAGTCGCAGATTCCTTCCAAACGTATTCATGATTCCGAGTCAACTGTTATTTTTACGAATGTTGCCTGAGCCGCTTTTGCGAGGTCGAGTGGAGAGAGTTTTAACTGCAGTCCACGCTGTCCTGCACTCACATATACAATATCAAAGTTTTGCATTTCCTCGCTAAAGTAGGTAGGATAGTGCTTCTTCATTCCTATTGATGTGCATCCTCCTCTGATATATCCGGTATTGGGCAGAAGTTCCTTTAATGGTAGCATTTCTGCTTTTTTATTGCCGGAAGCTTTTGCTGCAAGTTTTAGGTCAACTTCACGGTTGCCTGCTATCACGCACACGAATAGTCCGGTTTTGTCCCCTCGCAATACAAGTGTTTTATACACTTGTTCGATAGGCTCGCCAAGTTCTTCGGCTACATGTTCGGCGGCGAGGTCTTCCGGGTCAAAGGCATAGGGCACAAGCTCATAGCTTATGCCCATCTTATCAAGTAGCCTTGCGGCGTTTGTCTTTTGTATCTTCAAATCTAATTAATTCTAAATTAATTTACTTGTCCATGGTGACAAGCAACTCCTCGTTGGTTCGAGTCAATTCCATTCTCTTGCGGATGAATTCCATGGCTTCTACTGAAGTCATGTCGCCAAGGAAGTTGCGAAGCACCCACATACGGTTCAAAACTTCTTCACTAAGCAAGAGATCGTCGCGTCGAGTAGAGGAAGCAATGATATCTACAGCCGGGAAAATGCGCTTGTTGCTCAACTTGCGGTCAAGTTGAAGCTCCATATTGCCTGTACCCTTGAATTCCTCAAAGATTACTTCATCCATCTTGCTTGATGTCTCTGTAAGAGCGGTTGCAATAATTGTTAGAGATCCTCCATGTTCGATGTTGCGTGCGGCTCCAAAGAAACGTTTTGGTTTTTGCAAAGCATTGGCGTCAACTCCACCGGAAAGGATTTTCCCACTCGCAGGACTTACTGTATTGTATGCTCTTGCCAGACGTGTGATAGAATCAAGCATTATGACAACATCATGGCCGCTTTCTACAAGTCTCTTTGCCTTTTCGAGTACAATTCCTGCAATCTTCACATGGCGTTCTGCCGGCTCATCGAATGTAGAGGCGATCACCTCAGCGTTGACACTTCGTGCCATATCTGTGACTTCTTCCGGACGCTCGTCGATAAGAAGCATTATGATGTAAGTCTCCGGATGATTTTCGGCTATGGCATTTGCAATGTCTTTCAGCAATATGGTCTTACCTGTCTTCGGTGGAGCAACTATAAGAGCACGCTGTCCTTTGCCGATAGGTGCGAACATGTCAACTACTCTTGTAGAGATATTTGTGGTCTTACCACCGGTCAGGTTAAATTTCTCATCAGGGAAGAGAGGCACAAGATGCTCAAATGGTATGCGGTCGCGAACCACTTCCGGAGAAAGACCATTGATGCTGATTATTTTGCAAAGGGGATAATATTTTTCACCCTCGCGTGGCGGCCTAATGGCACATTCTACTACATCTCCTGATTTTAAACCATATTCTTTGATTTGAATCTGCGATACATACACATCGTCGGGAGAAGCGAGATAATTATAGTCGCTTGAGCGAAGGAATCCAAAGCCTTCCGGCATAATCTCGAGCACTCCATAAGCATTAAGAATGCCGTCAAAATCAAACATGGTCTCAGCCTGCATCATCTGCCTGCGCTGTTGTTGCATTTGCCTGCGCTCCATGGCTCTTTGACGCTTTGTCAGATGTTTGTTGCCTTGATTAAAGTTGTTTGGCAGAAGATTCGCTTTGGTAAATTGAGAGTTTGCTCCTGGTTCTGCTATAATGATAGGCGCTTGAGGTTCCGGCGCTATATTATTATTCATTGGGGGCACTGTCTCTTCTTGTTGAATCTCGACTTTCACGTCGGTAGGAGTTTCATCAAAAAGTGATGGCTCTTGATGCTCTTGACTATTGCGTGGCTTGAATGTCCTTCCTTTTGATTTGCCAAAAAATGAATCAAACCCATCATTTTTATGAGGCTGGAAGTCCCGTTTGTTCTGCTGATTCTTTTGTTTTCTGATATCCTGGACTGTGGTTTTCTCTCCTGCGACTTCATTCTCAATTTTTTCAGGATGTAACTCCACTGTTGAATTAGGTGCAGGTGCGGTTTCAACAGTTATAATTTCTGCAGGTATGTTATTTTGTGTCTCTGAAGTTTCTTCAATATTTGTTTGTTTTGTGTTTTTCTTAGCCCCGGGTTTTCTTCCTCGCTTTTTAGTTTGTGGCGAATCTGTTTTTGTAGTTTCTTCTGTGGCAACAGTTTCTTTCTTATTTTCCGTAGTGTCAGAAGATCCGTTCTCTTTTGCTTCAGCTTCTTTCTGGGCTGCGATAGCAGCCAATTCAGCCTTTGATTTTCTTCCCCTTTTCTTCGGAGCCGGTTTTTCTTCAGTTGCAACGGCAGTAGTGCCTATTTTTTCCGGAATTTCAGCTTGTGGCTGTTCTGCTTTTTCTGCTTTTGCGTTCTCAGCAGGTTTTGCCTTGGGCTTACGTCCACGCTTTTTCTGTTGAGGTTCACTGGCTGAAACCTCTTCTGCATTATTTTGCTTCCCTTTTCGCTTACGAGTTGCCTCCACAACTTCTTTAGCTGTGGAGATGGCTTGATTATCGAGGATATGGAATACAACACTCTGGCGATCTGCAGATGCGGCATTGGTCATGCCGAATTGTTCTGCGGTCTTTTGCAGACGTGCGTCATCCCATGTCTCCAGTTCTTCAATGTTTAGCATATTTTTTATTTTGGGGGTAGACCCATATATGGGTGCTTAAATGATCTAATAGTATTTAGTATTTGATAGATGTTGAGGAATCGCTTGGAAATAGATTCTGACTCTGTCAATCAGTCATTTATATTTCCCGGTGGGATATAAGACAATTATCCTTTTTTGTTCTACTCCACAAAATTACTAATTTTTTTTATTCTGACAAAAAAACTTATATTAAAATTCAATTAAAAAATTAAGGATCCCCAATTTCCGGAGATCCTTAATTCAATTTTTATCAAATTTATTTTGTGCTATTTGAATCTTGCAAGAAACGCTATCAATATTCCTGCCATGCTGTAATTCCAATGCTTTCTACCGGACGAGCAGCAAATGCTTTGATGAAAGCCAATGCCAAACGAGCATTAGTCATAAGAGGAATGTTGTGGTCAATGGCAGCGCGACGCACTTTATAGCCATTGGTAAGTTCTCGTTTAGTATGGTTTTTCGGAATGTTGATTACAAGATCCACTTTATGCTCAGCAATCACATCAAGCACGGAAATTCCTTCTTCATCAGGCCAGCATACTTCAGTGGTCTCAACTCCATTGGATTTAAGATATGCATGAGTGCCGGATGTGGCATACATCGGTATGTTCATGCTTTGAAGCAGTTGGCAAGCCTCAAGCATATTCACTTTAGCACGAGGATCTCCGGAACTTACCAACACTCCCTTTTCAGGCACATGGTGTCCGACTGAAATTAGAGCATTAAGAAGGGCCTCGTCAAAGTCTTTTCCAAGACATCCGACTTCTCCGGTAGATGACATATCTACTCCGAGCACCGGGTCTGCCTTGTGCAGACGTGCAAATGAGAACTGTGATGCCTTCACGCCGATATAGTTGATGTCGAATGTTGATGTGTCGATCACTGCAGGTTTCTCTCCAAGCATGATGCGTGTGGCAGTGTCAATAAAGTTTTTCTTCAACACTTTGCTCACGAATGGGAAAGAACGTGAAGCGCGTAAGTTACATTCTATCACCTTAACATAATTGTCTTTTGCAAGATACTGTATGTTGAATGGACCTGATATGTTTAGTGCCTCAGCAATACGTGCGCTAATGCGTTTGATGCGTCTTGCAGTTGCCATATATATGCGCTGAGCGGGGAATACAAGAGTTGCATCACCGGAGTGAACGCCTGCATATTCCACATGTTCAGATATTGCGTATTCAACAATTTTGCCGTTTCTTGCAACTGCATCAAACTCTATCTCCTTAGTGTTCTCAAGGAATTCTGAAATCACTACGGGATATTCTTTTGAAACTTTTGCTGCTTGGCTTAGGAACTCATGCATTTGCTCATAGTCGTAGCAAACATTCATTGCGGCTCCTGAAAGCACATAACTTGGACGAATAAGAACAGGGAACCCAACTTCTTCAACGAATTTATGGATTTCATCTTCTGTTGTCAATTCCTTCCATCTTGGCTGGTCGATGCCAAGCTGGTCGAGCATTGCTGAGAATTTATGACGATTCTCTGCCCTGTCAATCGAGATAGGAGATGTGCCAAGCACCGGAACATGACTCCTATAAAGCTTCATAGCCAGATTGTTTGGTATCTGACCACCCACGCTGACTATTACGCCGTAAGGAGTTTCAAGATCGATGATGTCCATAACGCGCTCAAAACTCAACTCATCAAAGTAGAGACGGTCGCACATGTCGTAGTCTGTTGACACTGTCTCCGGGTTGTAGTTGATCATGACTGCTTTATATCCAAGCTTGCGGCATGTGGTAGCAGCATTGACACTACACCAGTCAAATTCTACTGAACTACCGATTCTATAAGCTCCGGATCCAAGAACTATGATGTTATTTCGTGCATTTAATTCGTAGGGTATGGAGTTCTCTTTTGCGTCATATGTGACATAGAGATAGTTGGTGAGTTCCGGATATTCTGATGCTACAGTGTTGATTCGGCGAACGAAAGGAGTGACATTCAGTTCTTTTCTGCGGCTTCTTACTTTCAGCATTTCATTTTCCATGTTGCCAGAAGGATTTTCAACTAAGCGGGCTATCTGGAAGTCGGAGAAGCCAAGTTTCTTAGCCTCAAGAAGAGTCTCACGGTCAAGATCTGCTATGCTTCCGCCATGCTCTTTAAGCTTATTGGCGAAGCGCACTATATTTGCAAGGCGATCGATAAACCAGATGTCGATTTTTGTCAAATCTGCCACCTTTTCTGGAGTGTAGCCTTCTTCAAGTGCCTGTGCAATAGCAAATATTCGGGAGTCGGTCGGGTGTGTGAGGGCATGTTCAAGATCTTCAACATGGAAGTCATTGTTTCCTACAAAGCCATGCATTCCTTGGCCAATCATTCTCAAACCTTTCTGCATGATTTCTTCGAATGATTTGCCAATTGACATGATTTCGCCTACCGACTTCATAGAACTTCCGATCTCGCGGTCGACACCCACGAATTTTGAGAGGTCCCATCTTGGGATCTTCACAATCATGTAGTCTACTTCCGGTGCCTTAGCTGCCGAATTTGGTGTCCCGGGTTCTCCAATTTGATCAAGAGTGTAGCCAAGTGCGAGTTTAGCTGCCACAAAAGCGAGTGGATAGCCAGAAGCTTTTGAAGCAAGTGCAGATGAGCGGCTCAATCTGGCATTGATCTCAATGATGCGATAGTCATTGGTTTCTGCGTTGAAAGCATATTGGATGTTGCATTCACCTACAATGCCAATATGGCGCACGACTTTGGTGGCTATCTCTTCAAGCATCTTAATCTGCTCAGGCTTGAGCGAAACGATTGGTGCTACTACGATACTTTCACCGGTGTGGATGCCAAGCGGGTCAAAGTTTTCCATCGGTACAACGGTGAAACAAAGGTCGTTTTTGTCACGGATCACCTCAAATTCAATCTCCTTCCATCCTTTGAGTGATTCTTCTACGAGAATCTGGCGTGAATAGGCGAGGGCACTTTCGCAATGCTTGATAAATTCTTCATCATTATTGCAGATTCCCGATCCAAGACCTCCAAGTGCATATCCTGAACGTACCATGACGGGATAGCCGATTCTATGGGCTACCTTGATTGCATCTTCAAGACTCTCTACTGCTTGCGAAACGGGAGTTTTGATGTCTATTTCATCAAGTTTCTTAACGAAAAGGTCACGGTCTTCGGTGATCATGATTGCTTCTACCGAAGTGCCGAGCACTTTTACGCCGTATTTCTCAAGTGTGCCGTCAAGATAGAGCTGGGTGCCGCAGTTGAGGGCTGTCTGACCTCCGAATGCAAGGAGGATTCCGTCCGGACGCTCTTTTTTGATTACTTCTTCTACGAATTGAGGGGTAATAGGAAGGAAATAAACCTTATCCGCTACGCCTTCCGATGTCTGGATTGTGGCAATATTCGGATTGATTAGCACTGATTCAATTCCTTCTTCGCGCAGTGCTTTCAGAGCCTGCGATCCTGAATAGTCAAATTCGCCCGCCTGTCCTATCT
>CAMWQF010000105.1 GCA_947176285.1 uncultured Porphyromonadaceae bacterium | reverse complement strand
TAGCGATTTGGGAATTTTTCATATGAGGCTAATTTAAGATACTTTTGACACGCCGAGTATATTTCTTTTTGACGCGGCGGGGCGCATGCGGAGCGGATTCAAACATTAAAGTTTTTCGGCGCGGATTACGTCGGATTTCTTCAAACCCTTTTTGATCTCTACGTTTATGCCGTCGGAAAGTCCGGTTTCTACTGCACGACGTTCAAATTTGGGAGCAGGGACTGTGTCGGTGCGAACATAGACAAAAGTGCTGTCACGCTCAAATACCACTACGCTTTCCGGAAGACTCATCACTGCTTTTGCTTCAGAAAGGAGGATTGTGGCGTTGGCGCTGTAGCCTGATCGGAGAGCCGAGACATCATCGACTGTAAGGGCCGCCTTGATTTCGAAAGTATTAGCACCATTGTTTTCTGTACCCTTAGGCGAAATATATTCGAGCACTGCCGAGGGATGAAGGTCGGAGACCGCACCAATAGTGATATCCATATTCATACCGGGCTTTAGGAGTCCCACTTCAGTTTCATCAACATTTCCTTTGAAGATGAGATTGGTCATGTCGGCTATAGTTGCGACTGTGGTGCCGTCATTCATTGTGTTTGCTTGGATCACTGACGATCCGACCTTCACAGGGACGTCGAGGACAAGACCGGTGATAGTGGCGCGCACGAGCGTGTTGCTTTCCTGTGCATTAAACTGCGACACACCTTCCTTCACAATTCTGTAAGAATCTTTAGCATAGTTGAGATCTTGACGTGCCTTGACAAGGGTTTTCTCCGCATTTTCATATTCCTCACGAGATATTACCTTCTTGTCGTAAAGTTCTTTAGAGCGATTAAACTTGATCTGAGCATCATCTACCTCTACCTGAGCGGCATCAATTCGAGACTGAGCATTTGAGAGTTGAGATGCCTCCGGAATGACTTTGATACGGGCTATTACATCACCCTCATGCACGAAGTCGCCTGCCTCCACGTCAATCTGGGTTATGATTCCCGATATCTGAGGTTTTACCTGAATCTCGTCGCGAGGTTCTATCTTACCGTTGAGTACAGTTGTGCGGCGGATATCGGTCACTTCAGGGGTGACTGTAGCGTAATGTTCCTCTTTGGGTTGTGAATTACGATAGAGGAAATAGAAAGTACCGAGTACAATTGCGGCTACGATGATCCAGAGTAGAATCTTTAGGAATTTTTTCATATGTAGTTAATTTTGAATTCTGAATTGGGAATTTTGAATTACTAATAATTTTGAATTTGGAATTATTCTTAATTCTTATTTTTATTTGTCGTTGAGGGCATCAATGGGTTTTATCTTCATGGCTCGAATCGCCGGGATGGTTCCGGCTAAAGATCCTAGGATAAAGAAAAGCGCGACTATTGTGATAGCAGCCCGGAATGTCAGTTCAAAGCCGGCATGTCCGAGGAGTGGATCGTAGGTGAGTTTGTCGGCTATACCAAGGACCAAAGCACCGAAACAGACACCAAGAGTTCCCGCTACAAGAGTTAGCATGATGCTTTCCGAGAGCACTTGAACAGTTATATCGAGGGGTTTGGCTCCAATAGCACGTCGGATACCGAATTCTTGAGTGCGTTCTTTCACTACTATCCACATGATGTTGCCAACACCAATCACACCCGCCAAGAGAGAACCAAAACCGACGAAGATAGCGAGTAGCGATATGCCAAGGAATAGATTATCTATCATTTCAAACATCTCTGAAATATCAACGAATTCGATAGCCTGTCTGTCATCAGGACTGATGGAATGAGCAGAGGAGAGAACTCGACGAATTACCTGCTCATTTTCCGCCGGAGAGTGTCCCTGCGGTGCAGTATAAACAAAGAATCCTACAGAATTACCCCAGTTATATGCCCTGCGCATGGTAGATGATGGCAGAATCACACCATCGTCGAGCCTCATGCCGATGGAAGCATCAGAAAGCTGCGAGGCGACTCCTACCACAAGGAAATAGAGACCGTCGATGCTGACATGCTTACCTACCGGGGAGCCAGTGCCAAAAAGAGAGGTAGCCACATTCTTACCCAACACCGCGACTTTACGCTCCAACGAGACATCGGAATGGTTGATGAAACGACCTTCCATGATGACCGGGGTCATAATCTTAGCATAGTCTCCCTCTACTCCGGCGACACTCGCATTCTTTGTCTTTGTGCCAAATGCAACGTTGCCCGACCGCTGGTTCATCTCTGTACTGTATTCGATAGCCGGAGCAAGTTCTCTGATCAGTTGCACGTCATAAGAGGTCATCTGCCAAGTCGATCCCTTATTGAATCCTTTATAAGGCAATGTACGACGATTAGAGGAGCAGCCACCAAGATTGGTGGAGAATCCTGCGAAATTTCGCCGCATCACACCCTCGAAGCCCTGAGCACCTCCAAAGAGCATAGCGAGCATTGCCGTACCCCAGAAGATACCGAAGGCAGTCAGGAATGTACGGGTTTTGTTGCGTGCGAGAGTAGCGCCTATCTCACGCCAGTTTTCTATATCAAAAAATGATGTTTTCATTCGTCACGAAGTGCTTCTACGGGTTTTACTTTAGTGGCCTTTATCGCTGGGAAAAGTCCGGCCAATGCACCGGCTACGATAAGGGCCAGCGTCACCTGAACTGCAATAGAAATGTCGACTGTCGGATTTGAGAAACCTGCCTTATCCTCAAGAATAGGCTTCAGAAGTTCAAGCAGAGCCATTCCAGCGACAATACCTATGTAACCGAAAATAGTGGTTATCACCACACTTTCTGCGAGAATCTGAATTATGATATTTTTGGGTTTGGCACCTATAGCGCGTCGGATTCCGATCTCGTGCACACGCTCCCGAACTGACACAAACATGATGTTGCTTACGCCTACAATACCGGTGAGAAGCGTGAGAATGCCAATTATCCAGACGGCAAGATTAAGATAGACCATAGCCTGGCCCTGCTTAAGGAAACTGGCAAACTGATTCCATATCCATACAGCATTCGGGTCCTCAGGGTCAAACTCATGTCGACGTGCCAGCACAGTCCTGACCTGGGATTCCGTTTCTTCTGCTTCAGTATCCGTAGAGATACCTTCCACACGTACCGTCATCTGGTCTACGTAGCCGTCACCTCCTGTAATAGCCTTATAGGTGGTATATGGAACGAATGCACTCTTCCTCCATCTATGATTGTAGATTCCCACCACTTTCCATGATAGATTCATAGCCTTGACCTCCTCTCCCAGCGCCTTTTCGGCATCTCCAAAGAGAAGTGCGGCATTGTCACGACTTAACACTATCACTCTACGGAGATCATTGATGTCCTTCTGGTTTATAAATCTACCTTCGATTTCGTATATCCTCTGTGTGCGACATTCATCCGGATATACCGCTTCGAATCCACCCGAAATGTAGTCTTTAGGCCCGACAATATTAAAGCCGGAAGCAGTAGTGGATATCGCCACATCAGAAACAGTGGACACCTCTCCCGATATTGCATCCATATCATTGTCTTGCAGTCGAATCCAACGACCATCCTTATAGCCTTTGTAAGGTAAGGATGTAGTTCCGCTCCACAGGCGTATTGAATTCACACTCGAACTCGAGGATTCCTCCTCGTAGTTGTTGACTACCCCTCTGGCAGCCCCCAGCAACACGATCAGCATGAATATGCCCCAGGCTACCGCAATTCCCGTTAGGATGGTGCGGAGTTTGTTGTTCTTTATTGTCTGGGATATTTCTCGGAAAAGATCGAACATCTTATTTAATTGAGAATTGAGAATTGAGAGTTTAGAATTTTGAATTTTGATCAATGCTGCCGTCTACTATGCGGATGATGCGGTCGGTGGCAGCGCCTACAGTGGGATCGTGGGTTACGATGACTATTGTCATGCCTGTGTCGTTAAGGTCGCGAAATACTTGCATCACCTCTTTAGATGTCTTGGAGTCGAGGGCACCGGTTGGTTCATCGGCAAGGATAAGCGACGGCTTGGTGACGAGAGCACGCGCTATGGCGACACGCTGCTTCTGACCGCCGGATAGTTCACCGGGCAGATGATGGGCTCTGTCGGCAAGACCCATCCGCTCCAATTGCTCCATTGCAAGGGCGTTGCGTTTCTTGCGGCTTATTCCTTGATAGAATAATGGAAGAGCAACATTTTCAAGGGCATTTTTATAGTTTATAAGATTGAATGATTGGAAAACAAAGCCTATCATACGGTTGCGAAGTTCAGCGGCACGATTTTCGGATAGGTCTTTAATCAAGACGCCATCAAGATGATATGAGCCAGAATCATAATTATCGAGGATGCCGAGAATATTTAGAAGCGTTGACTTTCCTGAGCCGGAGGCACCCATGATAGAGACGAGTTCCCCTTTTCGGATATCGAGGGATACATCTTTCAAGACATGGAGAGGGACTACCCCGGGATAGGTCTTATTGATATCGCGGAGAGAAATCACCGCATCGTTTAATTCATAATTCATAATGCAAAATGCATAATTAAATTGTCCTGGTTGTTATATATGTGTATTAGACGCAAAATAACACAAAATTGTAACAGTTTCTTATAAGAAATTTTCAATATTAGTGTAATAGCGTACTAACACACTGCAAAGGTAATGTAATTTTTTGAACTGACAAAATTTTTTTATAAAAAATGTGGATAATTTTTGCATTGGTATCAGCGGTAGGGTTAGGTTTTTATGACGTGATGAAGAAAATCTCGTTGAAAGACAATAATGTACCGATAGTATTATGGTTTAACACACTTTTTGGAACACTTCTGATGAGCCCGGTGCTTATCAACTGCTTAGCGCATGGAGGCACCGGACCCGGAGAAGGGCTTACGGGCCATCTGCTGATAGCCAGCAAGTCGGTGATAGTGCTTTCGTCATGGATACTTGGATATTTTGCCATCAAGCATCTGCCATTGACAATTCAGGGACCAATCAATGCGTCTCGACCTGTGATGGTGCTTGTGGGTGCGCTACTGATATTTGGAGAACAATTGAATTTCATACAGTGGTGTGGCATTCTGTTAGGATTTGCTTCTTTATTCATGATAAGCCGAGTAGGATCTAAAGAGGGATTTTCGTTTAAGCATAGCAAATGGCTTTGGATGTCGGTGGGTGCTACCGCTTTGGGAGCTGTCAGTGCTCTTTATGACAAATATCTTATGACGCGGTTTGAGCCGCTGATGGTGCAAAGTTGGTATTCACTCTATCAGTTGGCGATGATGAGTGTGGCAGTGCTTATACTTCGCCGGCTCCACACGCATAGTTCCACACCTTTCCATTGGAAGTGGGCGATTGTGGGAATTTCGGTATTTCTGACCGGAGCTGATTTGGCTTATTTTTACTCGTTGTCTGAGGCAGGGTCGATGATTTCGATTGTGTCGATGATACGGAGGGGAAGCGTGCTAATACCATTTTTCTATGGAGTGCTTGTACTGCATGAGAAGAATATCAAGACAAAACTTGTAGATCTTGGTATATTGCTTGTCAGCCTGGCACTGCTCGTTATCGGATCCGAAATGTAATCCCTCCAAACGCAGCACACTCCCCTCCTCTCCGCACGTAATCTCACCAGACACTCCGTCAGATTCCAAACACGGCATAAGTCTGTCACGATCTCCGACCGCGACCCCAAAGCACCCATATGAGTCGTACATTTTCATTGTACTTCCTCCCATTCTTTTTTCACTCTTTCTATTTCCTCTATCAACTGCTGTTCGGAAGGCAGATATAATTGATATTTAGAGGCAATAATGGAATCGTTATCTGCAGGCAAAGTCATTTTAATAAGCGTATCATTCTTTGCGGTGCATAGCAAAATCCCTATCGTTGGATTCTCATCCGGAAGTTTTTCAGTACGGTCATAGTAGTTTACATACATCTGAAGTTGTCCCAAATCCTGATGAGTAGCCTCACCTGTCTTCAGTTCAAAAATCACGAATCTCCGGGCCAATCTATTGTAAAACACTAAGTCAATAAAAAACTCATCATCTTCGAGCAGTATCCGCTTCTGCCGAGCCACAAAAGTAAATCCATTCCCAAGTTCAAGAATAAAGTCTTGAAGATGATTGATTAGTTCTGTCTCTAAATCGTTTTCATAATAATGAGTTTTCTTTTCCAACCCAAGAAATTCAAGCACCATAGGATCTTTCACAATCTCCTCCGGTTTTTCAGGCAATCGTTCCTTTCGAGCCATAGCCAGTACAGTCTCCTTGTCATTGCTGAGAAGGAGTCGCTCATAAAGCATTGAGTTGATTTGGCGTTGCAGCTGTCTGGCAGTCCAACAATTGTTGGCGGCTTCAAGTTCGTAATATTTGCGTTTTTCTTTATCTGCTATCTGAATTAAAGTACGATATTGAGTCCAGTTGAATTGCGAACGCAGTGCGTTCGCAATTGGATATTCTATATAAAACTGACGAGCTTGTTCTAATTGTCTTATTCCAAATCCTGAACCATATTCAGGAATTAGAGACCTTGACAGGTTTTTTATAATATACTTTCCATATTCGGCGCGAACATTGCCACCCTGTTCTTCTTCGACTATACGACAGCCTATCTGCCAGTACATTTGCACTCGACAAAAATCGACAGAACGAACGGCATTGGCTCTTGCTGAATCAATTATCGAACGTATTTCTTTTAATAATTCTTTCATTTCGCTTCAGATTTTGGATCTCATCCAATTCCATTCAGCAAATTTAATAAAAATCCTCCTATTCTCCATCATTCACCCTTATTATTCACGAAAGAATTCCTCCAAAATCCCACCACACTCCTTATAACACAATATCTGACATCTCTTTCGCGCGATAAGGGATAAAAATACCACACTCGTTGTATCTTTGCAAAAGCATAAGAATATCTAATACAACGAATATGGCTTCAATCAAAGTAAAATTCCGCCCATCAGCCAACGAATCCCGGGAAGGCACTATCTATTATCAGATAATACATGAGCGTATCGTAAGGCAACTCTATTCCAACTATAAAATCCACAGCACCGAATGGGACGCCAAGAAATCCGCATTAATAATTCTTCCAAATGCAGAAAGAAGAGCACTTCTCTTGTCAATTCGAGAACATATAAAATGGGATATCTGCCGTTTTCAACGTATAATTGAAGAATTCTCCTTATCACAAAACACTTTCACATCCGATGACTTGATAAGAGAATACACTGAAAGGCATAGACAATTGTCATTCTTCAATTTCATGGAAAGTGTTATCATTAAACTCAGAACACACGAACGGCATCGTACTACTGAAACTTATACTGTAGCCCTGAACTCACTTCGACGTTTTAGAAACAACAAAGACATTCTAATAGACGAATTCAATTCTGATATGATGGAAGATTATGAAGCATACCTTACAAATCAAGGCTTGATTCCCAATTCTCGATCTTTTCATATGAGGATTCTTCGTGCAGTTTATAACAGAGCCGTTGAAAAAGGAATAACGGAAGACAATCATCCATTTCGTCATGTGTATACTGGAGTTGACAAAACACCAAAGCGAGCTCTTGATATCAGATCTTTAAAAAAAATTAATGATGTCGATTTATCTATGATACCTAAAGCTGATTTTGCAAGAGACATATTCATGCTCTCTTTCTATTTCCGGGGGATGAGTTTCGTTGACATGGCATATCTTAAAAAGACGGATCTTTCTAATGGATATGCCACTTACCGACGGCGTAAGACCGGACAGCAACTCTCTATTAAATGGACGCCACAAATGCAGAAGATATTAGACAAATATCCTAAAAATGAGACTCCCTACCTATTGCCCATCATTACATCACCTAAATCGTCTGCACGCAATCAATATAGATCCAAACAGTATCTTGTAAATCATTGGCTTAAAAAAGTTGCAGAGAAAATCGGACTTAAGATGTCATTGACCATGTATTGCAGCCGACATTCATGGGCATCAATTGCAAAGGCAAAGGGCATTCCTTTGGGAGTAATAAGCGATGGACTGGGCCACGACAACGAGCACACTACTCAGATATATTTGTCAACATTAGACACGAATGCTGTCGACAAGGCAAATGCCCTAATAATGAAACTTTTAAAAAAAACACCTTAACCCTCTGAGTTTAAATCAAGAGCATTCAATCTTAACCCCAAGCAGCAGCTTGGGGAACTTCATATGCATAACACACCTGAAACTAATATGTCTTTCTAATAAGACAAATAAGTTTTAATCAATATTATTTTTAGATTTTCCCTATGGATTGGAGATTGAATCAAACCAAATAAATCCGATGCCATCACTGCACCTTTAAAGTTTCTCCTAAGCGACTTCATTGAAGAATATTCATTCTGCTTATCATATGATTCAGTCTTCACTAATTCCCAAAATGGGGAAGAAGAAAGATGAAAAAATGGATAATACATCTTACATGAATATCCTCTGTCTTTCGATACATATTTTCTCCAGTTTTGCTTGAATCTATCCTCAAGTGGTTTAGATATTTCTATGAATGGTGTTGTTATGAATCCATTCTCAATCAATTCTATTACAGACAGTAAAAGGATAGCCTTATGCGGTGCTACTTTATTGCCACTACGATTTACATTCAAGTCCCGGAATTGATCCTTGTAATAATTAGAGGCATCCATTTGTTTTACAAAATCCTCAATCTCTTAAAAAGAGTTACCTATTTTTTGCAAAGTTACTAAAAAATGTGGAGTTCTAAAAATTTCACGATAAAAAAAAAACTTACAAAGATTTAATTTGTTTTACAAATTTTGATTTACATCCAGATATGTATTTTTGAACCAGGCTATTGGGTTCCCTGAAAACTCTTTTTAAGAGATTGAGGATTTTGTAAAACAAATGGATGCCTCTAATTAT
>CAMWQF010000104.1 GCA_947176285.1 uncultured Porphyromonadaceae bacterium | reverse complement strand
CATGTATTGAACAGGATTACCATCGTTCAAGATATCGTGAACCCATAAGTGATCCACCAAGCAAAAAGAACAAGGAATTTGCAGACTCATGTGATGATGCAGAAAATGAGGTCGTAATATTTTCGTTCATTTTATTTGGGGAGTGAGCGGAGCCAGGGGACGCGGCTGTTGGTGGAGGCGCCGGGGCCTTTGTTGTTGCTTTCGAAATAGCGGGCGGTCTTTTCGTTTTCGGGATTGCGCCAGTTGTCCCAGCCAGATGGCACTATGTGGCTACCCATCTCGCAATCAATGAAAGCGGTATAGGCATACGGACGCCATGGACGCCCTAAATACACTTTTGTCACTCCCGGGGCTGCAGTCAACTTACAGTTTTTGAAAACAAATCCTACCTCCACATTCTCCGGAGTGGATGCAGCAGTAATATAAGAATCAGCTTTACTGTGAATCTCACAGTTTTCAAACCTTGCGGTTGCAGGCCCAAAGATGAAGTCGGTGGTGCCTTCAATATAACAATTATCAAATTCGAGTTCCGAATCATGTCCTGCAAGGAAGAGAGTGTCTTGATCCCCTAAAAAACGACAATTTTCAAACTTCAAGTTTGTTCCTTCAGTATGAAGCGCCACAGCCTGTCCTACTCGTCCGGCATTATTTCGTATAGTAAGGTTTTTAAACAACAAATTGCATCCATCTACCCGCATGGTATAGGTGCGAAACGTCCCCATATTGTCGAGTTTTGCATAGTCATTGTAAGTGATGATGGTTTTTTCCGGATCTTCTCCAATAAAATCAACATTTTCAAGCCAAGAAGGAATGATTAGTTTTTCATGATACTCCCCATTCTTTATATGAACCGTAACGCGATAGTCCATATAGGCACGTATGGCTTCAAGGGCTTCCGTAATTGTCTTGAAATCACCTGATCCGTCTGAAGCAACTGTTATTTCACGCATATATTCCACACTCCACGCTTTGGGAGTAGCCATCATCATTATTATGGCTATCAGCAAGATTTTTCCGATTTTCATGATATTAGTCTTTATTTAAGTCGCAAAATTAAGTATTTTCCATCGTTTATGCAAATGACAAAATCTCAAAATAAATACATTACTCACGTTTCGCATGCTCTAAAATTCTCACGCAGAGGGCGCAGAGGAATACTTTAGATTTTATCAGGAATCTGAT
The DNA here is from genome assembly GCA_947176285.1 of uncultured Porphyromonadaceae bacterium. Classification (GTDB taxonomy): domain Bacteria; phylum Bacteroidota; class Bacteroidia; order Bacteroidales; family Muribaculaceae; genus Lepagella. The sequence goes on along the minus strand of CAMWQF010000104.1, from coordinate 7,780 downwards.
CCCAGTCTTTACCGATATAGTCTTTGGAAGCATCTACCACAATCAGGACAATGTCATTACCCGCTCCATGCGCTCCATCATATTGAAAAGGAGTCACTTTGTCTGAGTATTCTCCGATATATTTAAGAGTCCCATCTTTGGGATCATACCACCAAGCATTTTTCTTATTCCCCGAAATCTTTGTAAGGTCTATATCCATTGGTCGGTTGGTATAATTATAGACCAGAAGATAGTCATTGCCACGAGTGGCAATAAGACGGTCGTAGCGCATTCCGTTTTCGCCTGCTATGACGCTTTGATCCGGGACTCGCTCCATATATGGAAAGGTCAGTATGAGATTTTTGAGATATTTCATTTGATTGTAGCCAGGATCTTCCAATCCCTCATACCATGGTTTGACCGCGCCATATGCACCCACACAACCCGGTTTAAGCATTTGCATTATAGAATTGTGCCCATAGGTATGCCCCGCAGAACCAGCAAACACATCCCAGTAGGCATAGCGGCGAATGTCGGGTGCTTTCCACCATGGTTGTGAGGGATCATGCAGACCTTGCGGTATCTCTTCGTAAGAAGGTTCTGCATCAAAGATTGGTTTACGAGGCTCTCGAGAGAGACCCTCTTCTACATATCGCCAATTATCCTCAGCCTGAGAAGCCTGCGCCTTGTCGTCTCCATCTCCTTTCACCTGGTCGTAGCGACGATGTCCACTTTGAAACATATTGAAGTCTAACCAGTCAGCATTGTGAAACCATTGAGTAGACGAAGTGCGACCAAATGGATGGTAACTCATCAAATGATTTTTATCGATCGACTTGATAGCAGTTGCCAAAGCATTCCACTGGTCGGGATTTATATCACCCTTGACATCTCCACCCATCACCCAAATGATGTTTGGGGAATTCTTGTAGCGCTCAGCAAGGAACTTACCATATGCTTTGGCATCATCGACACTCATCAGTCCCTTCTTTACGAGACCTCCCCAGATAGGGACCATAGCGATGTAAATTCCATTGTTTTCTGCCTCTTTGACAATAAAATCCATATGATCCCAGTAGCCATAGACTCCAGGCTTATCTATATTTGAGAAATCCCAACCATCCGGATGAGACAATTGTCCGTAAACGTTAATGGCAGGCACACCATTTATGGTCTGGACTTGAACCACATTGAAACCTGCCTTCGCGCATCGACTGAGATAGAACTGTGCTTCCGAGCGGTCAAGGCGTTCGGGAAGCAACCATCCGGTATCACCCAACCAAAAGAATGGAACCCCGTTTTCATGCTGAAAATAAGAGCCATTGTCAGAAACTCTAAGAACTCCGTTATCCCAGGGTTTTGCAGTGCTTTTATCAGCCCCAGAAGCCCTGAACACAGAAATAATAGCCAACATTAAAGTTGCAAAATAGACACTTCTCTTCATTTTAGTATTATGGAATATTACAGTGTATCGTAGCCAGTAACTTGATCTTGAAAAGCAAATTTACAAAAAATAAATATACCACAGATTGGATTTAACGAATGTTAACAATAAAATGTCAAATAAATGTTGCCGGGGGAATTTATTTTTTTGTAATTTTGCATAATGAAACTAAGAAGTGGCGTAAATTAATTTTCCATCTCAAGAAATCTATAAGAAACGCTAAAGCAAAGATACTTTTTAATTAACCTAATATTCTAAAAATGAGAAAAATTTACAGCACCGTCATGCTGATGGTAGCCATGTTGGCAGGTATATCAGCATGGGCAGAGGATGGGCATGTGACAACTGCCCGCTCCTGGGATTTCACCCAAGGGAAGAATCATCAGGAGGAAGTAAAGAACTCCGACTATTGGTCGGAAAGCAGCAAGGGTCGCTATGCATTGGCTAAGCCCCTCGACAACCAAGAACTCCCATCAAACACCGGCAAAGCACTTACAGGCTTGGAAGGAGTATATTTCACAGTGGGTTCCGGTGCAGTGTATGGAATCACACAGAACTTTTGTTTCCAGAATGGGAATATGACTGTCCGCATACCAGGATGCGGAATCAATGACGAAATTATTGTTGATTTCAGCGGAGCAGGTGGAGATGCAACTGTCACATCCGACAATCTTACCAAGGATCTTCTTGTTCCCTCCAACATCTCCAAGCAGTGTGATGAGTCAAAAGTCTCAGCACGAGTAAAAGAAGATGGCGACCTCGTCCTCAAGATGAGTTGCGGAAAAGGGTTCCGTCTCTATGGCATAACAGTGAACCCTTACATTAAGAAAGAACGCCATTTCACAGACTTTCAGATTGACTTCACTACTGACCCCTTCACCGTAGTTAAACCTGCAGATGGAGTTCTTCCGGAAGGAGTGACCGTAGAAGGCACATGGCATGATTCCCAACACGGATACAACTCGTCTACTGTGATTGTTCCTGTAGATGGCGCAGTCAAGATCACATTCGGCAATTGCACATACAACGGATCAGGCGCAACAATCAAAAATGGAGAAACCGTTCTTGCCACACTCCCTTGCACCGGCAACTGCGACAGCTCTACATCTTGGACCTATAATAGCGATAGTGAAGCTGTGCTCACCATCATAACTCCCTCTTATTGTCCGTCGCTGTCTGTAGAAGCATGCGATTTTATTCCGGATGTGACTGTTTCATATTTCAACACAGATGGCACACTCATAGGCACCGACCAACTTCCCGGAGGAGCAATGCTAAGCTACAAGTATGGAGCAAATGATGTGACAGTGCCTGAAGGGGAAGCATTCCGCGGATGGTTTGCATCAAAAAAATCCAATGCCGAGAAAGTTGCGGAAGGCATTTCTATCCAGACTGACACAGAACTTTATGCACGTGCCACAAAAATAGAAGAACCGACAACAACTTCCCGTTATGTATACGACCTTACCAAACCATATTTCTACGTTGAGGATCACGAAGCAATTGAAATTGACGGCAAATACTATAATAATCATGGTTGGCTTGTAGGCTCAAACGGCACAATCAAAGTCAAGGTAGCAGGCAAATGCTATGTTACAGTCGGCAACTGCCAGTATTCCGCCGAGTCTACTGCCACAGTGACTAACGAATCAGGTGAGAAGATTGGTGAATTCCAGGTAAAGGGAGCCACCGATGGCGAAGAATACAACATCAAATATGATGGAGAACCGGGATGGCTTACCATAACGTTCCCTAGCGGGGCTTATGTACATAATGTGACGGTTTCAAATGTAGTAGAATTCGTAGAATACAACGAATCAACCGGATATTATGAAATCCCGGCAGGCGACGTGACAAGTTTCCTGCTTGCTCTTAAATCAGCATCTACACAAAATGGCGCAAAGATTTATCTGCCCAACGGCACATATGATCTTGGCACTACAACTCTGACCCCTATCACCGGCAAGAACATTTCTATCATCGGAGAGTCAACCGCCGGGACTGTAATATTGAATTATCCTCCACTTGAAGCTGAAGGCATAAGCGTTACTGCTACTCTCTTAAACCGTTCAGAAAACCTCTATCTGCAAGACCTTACCCTGCGCAACGCCATGCCATTTGACGGCAAGGCTGCTGCCGGACGTGCTGTAACTCTTCAAGACAAGGGTAACAGGACAATCTGCAAGAACGTAAACTTAGAGTCTTATCAAGACACATATTACAGCAATAACGGCTCTTCTTACTTCTATTTTGAAGATGGAGAGATCCATGGCGTAGTAGACTATGTATGCGGCGGCGGTGATGTGTATTTCAACCGAGTGAAGTTTGTCAACGAATCTGTAAAGAACTCTACTATCGCCGCTCCTAACGGCGCGAAGAAGTTTGGATATGTGATGAACAATTGCACGATTGAAACCCTTTGCTCTCAATTCAATCTCGGGCGCTCTTGGGGAACATATTCAGGTCTGGCATGGCTCAACACAACCATCAATCAACCTGAAAAACTCATCAAAGACCGATTCACCACAAAGGGCATGAACTGCTCCGCAGATAAGTTTGTAGAATATAATTCTATGGACAAAAACGGCAACCGCATCTCTCCTGAATCAAATGAATTGACATTCACCCATGCTTCAGGCGACAAGAAATATGAGACGATTCTTACTGACGTGCAAGCTGCAGAATATGCAATCGACAAAGTATTCCCCAACTGGGATCCACAAGCAATAGCAGCACAGGAAGAGTATTCTCCCAATGAAGCAACTGAAGGCAACGTATATTTAGTGGATGGCAAGATCTATGCCAATGAAATTCCGGTTGGAGACAACCTCAAAGTACGCAAAGCCAATGGTCGCGGTGGTTTTGGTCCTGAAGTAGTAATCAGTTATTCAGGTATCAAAGAAATCGGCACAGAGAATGACAACACTGCCGAGACCCGATTATTCAACCTCCAAGGTGTAGCCGTAGATGATAACTACAATGGTGTAGTCGTAAAGGTAGAAACCGGAGACAATGGAAATAAAGTGGCAACCAAAACCACAAAACGATAAACGACACATTGAAGTTGTTTAAACTTCATTAATAAAATCAAACAGCGGTTCAGATGAGCCGCTGTTTCTTATATTATATAAGAAGAGACGCATCCATAATTGGAGATGCGTCCCGGGAATTGATAAGCAAGCCTATTATTCAAGTGCATATTTGCTTATGGTTGAAATATATAACTAATTTTTTTGATAACTTCTCATATCTAAGTTCGTAGTGCAAAAATATAAAAAACATTTCTAATAAAAAACCATACAAAATTCATTTTTCGCCCAAAAGGTCGGATATGCGAGTCAAGTAGACAAAAAATGCCACTAAGTAGCCAAAAAATATATTGAAAAGATAAGAATAACTCCAATATAAATATAAAAAATGATATAAAATTATTAATTTTGCATACGATTTCAGACGTTACCATGAAAAATATAGCATATCTAATAAAATATACTTTATTACCAATGTCAATTGCCATATTGGCAACCCTTTTTTCATGCAGCAAAAATAATGATCAAATAGACAACAATGCTGCCATAGCAGAGATCACCGATACTCTACGGACCGGGAATATACCCAAAGCCATACAAATGACAGAAGCATTCAAAAAAGAGGCTTTGGCGATAAACGACTCCATGAAATGGAGCGAAGCAATGGTGCAACAAGGTGTAAATGCTTATTATCAGGGTAATCCACCGACAGTGCTTGCATCAGCAGACTCAGCCATCTCCTGGCTTGAGCGGCAAAAGCCATCTAAAGAAAGAGCGAGGCTGCTTGCTAAGGCATACCAAACACATGGGGCTTACTATGACCAGTATTATTTCAATCCTGATTCTTCTGCAATATATTTCCGTAAAGCAGTCGATAATGTTGAACAATCCGGAATAAGAGAAGACTTGCCACAAGCATATAGCAATTATGCAAACGCCATGCGCATGGCAGCCAATCTCGACAGCGCAGCCTTCTACTATCATAGGGCGATCACCACAGCAGATTCACTTGGATTAGGGACAGAACATTATGTTCCACTTTACAATGGAATAGCATCCGTATTGACAGATATGCGCGATTTTACCAATAGTGAATACTGGTGGGGTAAATCTCTTGAGATTTTTGAGTCGATGGGACAGTACGACAAATTCAATACCCTTACCGGCTATGGCAATGATCTCTATTATCGAGAAGATTATGAGGGGGCAAATAAAGTATTCTTACGATTGAGAAAGATGCTTGATTCTGTACCCGGAACAGAATGGGAAAAAATGTTCACAAATGTCAATCTCGCCGATTCTTATTTACGTCTCCGCGACACAAAGCAAGCAAAGGAACTACTTGACTCTTCAGCCTATTATTTTTCTAAAGAGCAACCTAATCCGATGGTAACCTCTTATATTCACACCCTGCAGATCAGAGAAGCAGCAGCCAATGGAGATTATGAGAGTGGAATCAAACTTGCCATTGCATATCCGGAAGCCGACACGCTCAGACTTGAACAGCATTTGGCAAGACTTAAGGCTATGGAAGAACTATATTCAAATGTAGGCAATCACCGACTTGCTTATAAAACAAGATGCCGACACGACCAACTTAACGACTCACTTAGATCATATAAACTTAATCAGCAGATTTCGGCATTGAATGCCAGATACCAGCGCGACAAGCGCATTCTTGACCTTCAGGCAAGCAATACCCGGCAACAGGCGCATATATATAAACTTATGGCAGCGATAGCCATTGCACTTGCCGTGATAGTTGCTTTCACATTGATATTTGTAGTAAGGAGAATACGAATAAAACGAAGAGAAGAACGGATGATGAATAAAATCATCAGTCTTCGACAAGAGAATCTTCGCAACCGCGTCACCCCTCACTTCATCTACAATGCACTCAATCATGAACTTTATAACGAAAAAAATGGGAAACCGTCACACTTGGATGCCTTGGTACACCTTATTCGCAGGCAACAGATCATCGCATCGGAGATCTTGATTCCATTTTCAGAAGAATTAAAATTTACAGACGACTATATCAATGTGATAGGAGACAATGGAAGAGATCCTTTAGACTATAAATACAGCATTGAAAAGGGAATAAATTCGAATGTCCTTTTCCCATCAATGACTTTGCAGATTTTGGTGGAAAATGCTTTCAAACATGGTTATCCTACCCTTGAACCCGGGACTGAACGTAAATTATATATATCAGTAACTCGCTATGACAGCAATCATTTATCTGTTAGAGTATTCAATAATAGCGGCAGAATAGCCAATTTCGCTGAAAAAGGGGGGACCGGACTTCATGTGCTTGTAGAGACAATAAGGCTCCTCAACGAGCATAATAAAGAGCAAATAAAATTCAATATCGACACTGATTCTGAATTTGACGGCATAAAAGGATGCAATGCAACTATTATATTTCCAGACAATCTTAAGCAATGAACAACAATACGACCATAAAAACTTTAATTATTGACGACGACTTACTCAGCACTAAGTTGCTTGCCGAAGAACTTAACCGCAGAGAAGAGATAGAGTTATGCGGTACCGCTGAATCTCTCAATGAAGGAGAGGCTCTGATAGCAAAGTACAATCCGGAATTAATATTCCTTGATATGCAATTTCCGGAGGGCAATGGACTTGCATGGTATGAAAATGCTAATCTGCCGGAAAATACAAAGGTAGTATTCCACACATGCTATCAGCGTTACATCCATGATGCACTTTCCCTGCGAGTTTTTGACTTTTTGCTCAAACCTTATGAAACTTCAGAACTTGACGTAATTATCAAGCGACTTAAGAATGCAAAAAGAGATAATGATCTGTCTAATCATAAGACACAGGAAAGTTCCAAACTGCATTCGGGGAATGTAAATAAATCTCAACTCCTTTCCATTACTTCGGTGACTAATTCAAAAATTATAGTCAATCCTGCCGATATCGTCTATTTCCGCTATATATCCGACAGAAAGATATGGGAATGCGTATTTTATAATCTTAAGCGAATCATACTTAAGCGACAGACTACTGCGGAAACTATTCTCGCTTATGGACCGGACTTTGTACGTACGCATAAGCATTTCATAGTAAATTTGTGCTACATCAGCATAATCAACAGCAATGACTGCATATTATTGCCACCGCTTGACAATATCACTGAAATCAAGATATCCAAGACCTATCGGAAGGAACTTATGGATCGATTTTATGATATTTAATTGTTTAATTGTTTAAGCGTTTAAGCGTTTAAGGGTTTAATCGTTTAGGGGTTTAATTGTTTAAGGGTTTAAGGGTTTAATCGTTTAAGGGTTTAAGGGTTTAA
>CAMWQF010000103.1 GCA_947176285.1 uncultured Porphyromonadaceae bacterium | reverse complement strand
GGGGTGAAAATGAAACTGTTCACTGTCCCGATGGACGTCTCACGTTCGTGATCTTCATCTATATATTCAAGTTCACGATCCGCGAAATATTCGGAATTCCACTTTATCAGTTTGCGTTCAGTGCTCTTTGTGAATTTTCCTTTGGCATCTATGCCGAATATCTCTTCTATTTCTTCGGATGCGCTTGAAGGAACACTCTTTATCGCAGGAACTACAAACACGCCTCCTGCCTTTATCCACTCTGCGATATTGCCTAATTCTTCTTTTGTGAAAGATGTATTAGTCATTACGTTGGCAAGCAAAATCATGTCTTCATTCATTGCCTCTTCAAGGCTGTCGGTGACAATATAGTCATATCCGGCGATGTCACACAAGTAACTGGCTGAATATACTTGTCGGGAACCGGTGCCTAATGACTCCACCTCATAATTTCGCTCGCATATGTCAAGCACTGCAATCCCTGCTGATGCCGTTGCGCTGAAAAGTGCCATGGCAAAGGTCGCAACATTTCGTAATGCTTTCCCTATTGTAAGTTTCATGTTAGAGTGTATTATGTTTATTTATCAAAGTGCAAAAATAATAAATAATTTTCAATGTTAAAAATTATATGCTCGGTTTATGTGCTTTTTTTGTAAAAAATTTAAGTTTTTAAAACTCTTGTCACTGATTTTTTTGGATAACTTGATTTTATTCATTAATTTTGCACCTCAAAAGAAATTTTTTTAGATTCTACTTCATTATGAAAAAAAGTCCACTTCAGAGAGTTCGTGCTGAATATCAGCCTAAACTCCCAAATGCCCTTAAGGGCGCAGTGAAACTGAAAGTAGGCGAGCCTACTCAGTCAGTTGCCGATCAAGAAGAAATCAAGAAGCTTTTCCCTAACACATATGGTCTCCCTATCGTGGAGTTTGTGTCTGATGAGAATCCGCAGCGTGTAGAGGAACCGTTTAACGTCGGTATAATCCTTTCCGGCGGTCAGGCTCCAGGTGGACACAATGTGGTCAGCGGTATTTTCGACGCTCTTAAGAAACTGAATAAGGAGTGCCGTCTTTATGGTTTCCTTATGGGTCCTTCAGGCTTTGTCGACCATCAGTATATGGAGATAACTGAAGGTTTCCTGAAAGATTACCGTAATACCGGTGGATTCGATATCATTGGTTCCGGACGCACTAAGCTCGAAAGTCCCGAACAGTTTGATTCAGGACTTAAAATTCTAAAGGAACTTAATATCAAGGCTCTCGTGATCATTGGCGGCGATGACTCCAATACCAACGCTTGTGTGCTCGCTGAATACTATAAGGCAAATGGTGCCGGTGTCCAAGTGATTGGTGTGCCTAAGACTATCGACGGCGACCTCAAGAATAAGTGGATTGAGACTTCATTCGGTTTTGACACTGCTTGCAAGGTTTATTCCGAGGTAATCGGTAACATACAGCGCGACTGCAACTCTGCTAAGAAGTATTATCACTTCATCAAGCTCATGGGCCGCTCTGCAAGCCATATCGCTCTTGAATGTGCACTCGAATGCCAGCCCAACTATTGCCTTATCTCAGAAGAGGTGCAGGCTAAGCGTATGACTCTTGACAATATCGTCAATCAACTTTGCTACATGATCGTAGAGCGTGCGAAGATGGGCTGGAACTTTGGCACTGTTCTTGTTCCTGAAGGTCTCATCGAGTTTATCCCTTCTATGAAACTCCTCATTGCCCAGCTTAATGATATCCTTGCTGAGCATGCAGCTGAATTCGAACCTCTTAGAGATGAAGAGAAGCTTACAGCTATTGCTAAATATCTCCAGCCTTCAGAGGCAGAACTATTCCTTTCGCTTCCTAAGAACATAGCTCTTCAGCTTAGTCTTGACCGCGACAGCCATGGTAATGTTCAGGTGTCGCTCATTGACACTGAGGAACTTCTTGCTGATATGGTTGGCAAACGTCTCGCTGAACTTAAGAAAGATGGCCAATATCATGGCAAATATGCTACTCAGCACCACTTCTTCGGCTATGAGGGCCGTTGTGCAGACCCGACTAACTTCGATGCTGACTATTGCTACGCTCTCGGCTTCAATGCTGCAATGCTTATCAATAGCGGTGTTACCGGATATATGAGCTCGGTTCGCAACCTGACTGACAAACCCGAAAACTGGATCGCTGGTGGTATTCCTATCACTATGATGATGAATATGGAAAAACGCCACGGTCACATGAAGCCTGTTATCCAAAAGGCTCTCGTCGACCTGAAGGGCAAACCATACATGAAGTTTGCTTCAATGCGTGAAACCCTCATGCTGAATACTCTTTATCAGTATCCGGGTCCAATCCAATATTTCGGTCCTGCTGAGGTGTGCGACCGTCCTTCGATGACTCTGCTCCTTGAGCACGATAAGGATATTTGATCATGGCAAATACCCAATATTTAAACGATAAGGCCTGGGCCAGGTGGACAGCTTTGCTCCTCCTGGCCATGGCTATGTTCTGCAGCTACATCTTCATGGATGTAATGTCGCCTATCAAGAATCTGGTGCAAAGCCAGCTTGGTTGGGACAACACAGCTTTCGGAACTATGCAGGGAAGTGAGACATTTCTCAATGTTTTCATTTTCTTCCTGATCTTTGCCGGAATCATACTCGACAAGATGGGTGTGCGCTTCACAGCCATCCTCTCGGGAGCCGTGATGCTTGTCGGCGCCACTATCAACTGGTATGCCGTAACCGACATGTTTGCTAATAGTTCTCTCGAAGTTTGGTTTACCGAGCATCTCAACTATATTCCTATCTTCGACGAACTTGGAGTTTCTCCTTTCTATGAAGGGATGCCTGCATCTGCTAAGTTCTCCGCCATTGGTTTCATGATCTTCGGTTGCGGAGTAGAAATGGCAGGCATCACTGTCAGCCGAGGCATCGTCAAGTGGTTCAAAGGCCGCGAGATGGCGCTTGCAATGGGTTCTGAAATGGCTCTTGCTCGTCTTGGTGTGGCTACATGTATGATCTTCTCTCCACTCTTTGCATATATGGGTGGCACTCCAAAGGTGAGCAATGCTGTAGCTTTTGGCGTTGTGCTCCTTATGATTGCACTCATCATGTTTATCGTCTACTTCTTTATGGACCGTAAACTTGATTCTCAAACTCATGCTGAAGAGGAGAAGGATGATCCGTTCCGCATCAGCGATCTCGGACAAATCCTGCGTAGCAGCGGTTTCTGGCTGGTGGCATTCCTTTGTGTGCTATATTATTCTGCTATTTTCCCCTTCCAGAAGTATGCTGTCAACATGCTCCAGTGCAACCTTACTTTCACTGAAGTAGATCCTAATAGTTTCTGGGCTTCTGATGCAGAAACAGTAGTGCAATATATAGTTATGCTCATCGCAGCGGCTGCCGCATTTGTGAGCAACTTCTCTTCTAATAAGGGAATGAAATCCGGTATGCTCGTGCTCGCTGTAGTAGCGCTTCTCACTTATTGCTGGATGGGCTATATGTGCCAGAGTGCAGCGTCTATCTTCGCTGTGTTCCCACTTCTTGCTGTCGGTATCACTCCGATACTCGGCAAGTATGTCGACCATAAGGGAAAGGCTGCTTCAATGCTGGTTTTCGGTGCCCTTTTGCTCATAATCTGCCACTTGACATTTGCCTTCATCCTGCCTCTCTTCAAGGGTAACGATCTTGGTGGGGTAGTGGTGGCTTATCTTACTATCCTTGTTTTGGGAGCATCTTTCTCTCTTGTTCCGGCTTCTCTTTGGCCCTCTGTTCCTAAACTTGTGGATGCTAAGATTATCGGTTCTGCATATGCTCTCATTTTCTGGATTCAGAACATTGGTCTGTGGCTATTCCCGCTTCTTATCGGTAAGGTTCTCGACAATACCAATCCGCAAATCACAGAGGGTCTTGCAAATGGCACTCTGACTGAAGCAGAAGCTGCTGTAAGTTACAACTACACTTGGCCTCTCGTAATGCTTGCTTGCCTTGGCGTTGCCGCTCTCCTTATAGGCATATGGCTTAAGATAATCGATAAAAAGCAGCATCTCGGTCTTGAACTCCCCAATATTCAGGCTGACAATGCAGAAGTCGAGGCTTCAGAAGTCATAGCAGCGGAAGAATAATCAGGTCCTCATACTCAAATCTCTTTAAAGGGACGCACGGCTCGTGCGTCCTTTTTCTTTAAATTCATCAAATCTTCTAATTTAATTGAATTTTCATCTATGTCTCATGCACTATGATGCACCTTCAAGCGTTATATAAATATGGGAAAATTAAAGAAAATATTATTTGCGGTGACTGCCTGTGGATTAATTTCAGCAGGCGGCAACTTTGCGCATGCCGAGACCATTGGCCAGAAAGAAGCAAAGGCCATGGCTCAGAAATTCTTTAATGAATCTCGCAACTATGTGACTCCTCCGGTGTCATATGTATATAATGGAAAGGATCTGACTACTCAACGACTCTTTACGCCTTTCTATGTATTCAATTCCCCTGCGGGCGGCTTTGTAATTGTAGCTGCTGAAAACAAGGCATTCCCTATTCTTGGATATTCATTGAAAGAAAACTTCGACATGGAAAAGATGACGCCTATGGTCCGTTCGATTCTTGCCGATTTTTCAAGAGATATCGAGATGATCCGCTATGATAGCCGCATCCCTTCAGATGCTATAGAGCAGTGGACTACTTATCCTGAGGTTGTCTTTGATATGCTGAAAAATCCTGAGAATGAAGATTATTATGCAGTCTCTTTTGATGGAGAAGAAGCGGTATGGATGGTGCGTAAAGTGGCTACTGAATTTGATTTTGATATAGAAGCCCCGGTTGAATATTCATTTGCCCCGTCAGAGATTGTCTCAGTTGCCATTCCGGAAACCCCTATCGTAACGTCGAACATTGCAGGCCATTTCGCTTTGTCATTGCCAATGGATATACAGAGGGTTATAGTTTACGATGTCACCGGGATGATGGTGGAAAATAGGAAATATCAAAATACCAACGTAGCGCATGTCGATCTTGCATCCCATCCAAATGGCTTTTATATTGCATTGGTAATAGATAGCGATGGTGTTGGACATGCTGTAAAACTCTATAGATAATGTCTACTGCGAAAAAGATGCTGCTCGCGCTTTTGGCGCTTATTGTTTCAATAGTCTATATAGCCTTAACGTTCCGCTTACGTAAGGAACTGGGATGGTGGGCATTCGCTGATTGCTTTGCCCTCTTCATGACAGTATTCACCTGGCTAATGTCTTTAGTGATAAGCAACATGATTCCCCATTCAGGCAAACTCCTCGCCAAGATAGCCCTAATATTCGGAATCCTTTTCATCATCTCCCTCATAGCTGAATACATAGCCTATTCCACCCTCTTTTAGTCCGACCATTCTGACCAGTCCGACATCTCCGACGTGTCTGACAGGTCTGACCAGTCCGACAGGTCCGACCAGTCCGACAAGTCCGACAGGTCTGACGTGTCCGACAGGTCCGACCAGTCTGACCAGTCTGACAAGTCCGACAAGTCTGACCAATCTAAAAATAGAGGCTCCACCTCATCGCTGAGACGGAGCCCCTTTCTTGTCTGCTATTGTCTGTGGATTAGGACTAAGATTTATACCCATTTAGTATTGACACTAATAGTCTTTCTATAGGAATATTATCATTTAGCGTCATAATCTTATTCAAATTTTACAGTGCCGTAACACTGGAGGATATGATTCTTGTAGTAGTCTATTTCACTTTGAATTTGATCTTTTGGTAATGAACTTACATAATACTCGGCATTATCACTTCCAATCAGATACATTAATCTAATGAGATGTGTATAAATTTTTACATCATTAATTTTAATATATCCATATGAAGATTTCCAAAAATGGTCAGAAGTTAGTTTGCTGGCAGGAAAAGTCATCACAAGTTGGTCTTCGAATTTTCCATTTCCAGTGATAAAACCATATCCGCACTCTATACCTGATGGTAGCCAACAAGCAACCCTTATCAGTTCACCCTTATTATTCTTCGGACAGACCTCTTCATCTGCAAGAATGAAGTAACGGCCCTTAGATATAGCCATACTATTTCTTATAGAAGGGGTTGTGTAGGATGAGAAAATATTCCAAGGATAATTTTCAGCATTCTCATAATTTTTCCCTAAATGTTTATGAGTTTCCTTTAGTTCATTTATCCATGCAGGAAGATGATGTTTGACATCAAAACTACTTGAATGGTCAGAACCGTAAGGAAACTCAAGAGTTCCCGCCCATTTAATGTAGTTCTCATTATCTATGTATCCTTCTTGTGTATTGGATATTTTCCAGTTCTCTGTTTTCCAATAAGAATCCTCTTTTATATGGCACCACATAGCCCTATTTTCAAATATATTTCCGGATTGATCTTTATGGCAGCGAGGTACGCAACCTATATTCCTATCCATTATATAGATCCATCCGTTATCTTTAGGATCCTCATCACCCGCTCGATAAGAATTTTTGATCATAACATCATTGAGCATAAATTGGTCAGATGGAACTACGAGATTTACTGTAATAGACATCGTTCCTTCAGGAATCAGTTCACCTGTTGTTTTATCCTTAACTTCAACTGTTATTGTTCGTTGGATTTTCGGATCTCCGGGTCCCATTCTGAAAGCGTTAATCCAGAAAGTGGAGTTCTTGAGATTACGCCCATCCAATGCGTTATTATAATAAGAATTTGCTGCATCTTGTCCTCCCGTAAAATCCAGGGTCCTATATAATAATCCAGGATGCAAAGACGTTAGAGGATGAACAGTGCCTGGCTTATGATTTTCAGAACTCAATGTCAGATCCCTACATTCATCAAAAGAAGATGTTACAGTAAAATAATGTTCGTCTGGTCTTTGAAGATGCACTGTAAACATCATAGATTGAGCCACGCAATTTGCATATTCCCATCCGGTATGTGTGTCAAAACAATTCAAAGTTAATTCCCCGTCGGTAGGCCAACCCTCTATAGTCAGTGGTTGCGAGCAGACATCCTGAGTGAAAGTGACCGTGATTGGCTTCACCTGTTCATTTGCTACGGGATCTCCGCAATCAAACTCAAACTTTATATCCACACTTCGTTTACCACTGATATTGGCGGGAAATGTTATGGTAAAGTAGTTTCCATTTGTTCCACTAGTTGTATAGGAAATATTATCAAGCCATGTTTCCATTGTGCCGTCTATATCTCTAGCCGTCCATCGATTAGTAGGATTGCCGGTAATGACCTTGTAGCTGATGGTCTGGCCATACTTAGACACTTCCTGAGCGAAACTGGAGGTGTAGTCGTTTACTACGAGGCACTTCACGTCTCCGCTCGTGGTCAGCTGCACAAGACGCACCTCCTTGCGGAGTTCGCTGCCACTTATCTTGTTCTTAGCCACGATCATCAGGCTTCCCTCATAGTAATAGTCAGTATGGTTTGTCTGCTTCGGACCGCATGTGAAAGCCTGGATTTTCTCGCCCGGGGCGCCCTCGATCTTGCGAGCCTGGAAATGCTTCGCAGACTCATCATCCATCTGGATATCCCAGTCCATCCCCTCGCTGGTGTTTACGGTCAGTTTCACCACATCAGCGCCGCTCTGGTCGCCGCTGAAAGTAAGGAGGCTCTTGCTGACCACAAGGAAGTTGCCGTGCTCGTCAGTCACCACATTGTCGTCGTCGGTGTTCCATTCCTCGCCGATGTCATACATGAAAATCGGGCTCGTCTCGTTGAACGCCTCGAGCTCGTCGGTCTTGCCACGCCTCTTCACCCCTTTGATGGTCGCGCGGTAGCAGTAGTTACGCTGGAGAGTCTGCGCATCCCCGGCATTGCTGATGTTGAATCGGTAGTATGTCATCTCAGTGTCCTTTACTCCGGTCTCGGGATCGGTATAGTAGCCGGCGATCATGGCTGCAGTCGTCTTCTGGTCGTTCGGCAAGCATGTGTTGACAGTGTTAGGGAAGCAGTACAGTTTTGCTTCAAGACGCTGGAGCTTCTCCTCATCTCCCTTTTCAGGAAGCGCTATGAAGCCCGGACTCTTGGCGTCCTTCTCAAACTTCAGATCATGGTAATTGCCTTGATTCATCCCGTCGAAGAAGTAAGATCCCATGTCGCGGGTGTTGACAAGGCGCACATAACGTATGTCAAGGATGTCAGCAACGAGATTGTGTATGTCCACCCGGCAGATGGCGCGCTGGAAGCGGAATATGCTCTTGCCCTCGCCGTCAGGGAACTTGATCCCTTCCGGTGTGCGCGAGAAATTGAAATAAAGCTCGTCATCTGTAGACGGATTCACGAAACGCCCTGTCAACGGCAGGTTGTCCGGCTCTGTCACAGACTCATCGCTCATCGCCGCCAACTTTCCTCTGACGGAGATATAATCGTCCTCAGATGTGAAAGACCCTAACATTGAGGAGAAAGAAGAATTCCCTGCGCCTGCATACCTGTCGCTGTTGCCGACCACGAGCAGTCGGTATTGAGTGTTGTCCGGAAGATCCTCCGGTGGATCGAACTTGACAGTCGAGGAACCGGAAGAAGCCTGCGCCCTGGTGCATCCGGCATATTTGTCGGAGTCGCTGTGGTCGAAATATAGGATGTAGACGTGTTCGAGGGCCTTCTCATGCTCCAAAGCCGCGATGCCGCGTGTCAGCGGAATGTCTCCCTCCACCTCATAGAGCACGCTTATCTGCCCGCCATTGCTCTCAACAGGGACTATAGGGGCTTCGAAAGCATCCTGCGAGCATCCCCCAAGGACAGCCGCTCCCATCATTAACCCGAGCAGGCGGATTTTATTGGTGATTGTTCTGAAAATATACATAATGATTGTTGTTTGATTCAAGCATTTATAGTCACGGTATTCAGGAGAATATCCAGTTCATCTCGTCGTCCTTCCAAGGATCGTGGGCATCGTCGCTGTCTCCGGAAGCGTCACCGCGCGTCTGGACGACATTTATCACGAACCGGAGCCTCGGGGTCACGGTCACGGTCAGCA
>CAMWQF010000102.1 GCA_947176285.1 uncultured Porphyromonadaceae bacterium | reverse complement strand
CCCTTTGGTGTATCATATATCATACGGCGTAGGCTCTGCGTTACTCGTTCTACGATGTGACGGCTATGCCAGATGCCTTGAAGTGACAGGACGAGTAACAAGTACGGATCCTGCGCTTTTTTCATATATAAACCAATCCAATTGAGGATCCCACGGATTGAGCTAAAAATTATGGCTTATCGTCCATGGGACGAATTATAGATTTTATTCAGAAAGAGGGTCAAGGTAAATATCTCTGTTACAAGACCCGCAAAACATCATTGGATACAGAGTCCAGTGATACGCTTTCTTATGATGATAAGCCTTCAATCCAAATCTCCGGTTCGCAGATAGCCGAAAGCAATAAGTCAAGAGTACATGCAGTTGCTATTCCTCAAAAGCTTATTAAGGCTTGTACTACCCCAATTTTTAGCTTTTTTCTTGACGGATCTAGGCACACATATAAAATTGATGATATAGCTATTGGGAAAAGGATTTTCCCTTTTCTCGCTGGACAGATAATAGTAGGATGCTGTGAGCGCAAGAATAGAGATACATTTAAGAAAGTTGCAATTCACCATAAGTTAGTACTTTCCCTACCCGTTGATTTTAATGTAGATGATGACGACAATTATTGTCGGTTATTTTTAGAGAAAATAAACTCTCAAATATCCCAATTACCATTTGTTGCATCCTCGGGTATCCATTTTAATGACATACTTCTCTATGAGACAGATGCCCTCAGTAAAGACGAGCGAGGTAAAGATGGGTTACAGAATCGTGGAATAGCAAGGATACAGACTGTCATGACAGATGATGAACAGATTCTTGTTTCTGATCTCTGTAAACATAATCGCCTTGATGATGAGCATTGGCTTATAAAAGACGGTTCTCTGGAATATACTCCATCTGCAAGACTTAGAGATGATGAATGGCTAAAAATGAGAAATAATTATCAATATGTTGTTGGAGTGTCAAAGCAATTTAATCCGGATTTAATTCTTGACTTTGAGAAAAACAAGCTTTCAAAAACAATAGCCTCGTTAAAACCATTCCACCGGACAAAGGTTTATCGGTATGTAGTAGATCAATGTCAGGTTGAATTTGCAATCTGGTATCTCCGATTAAGAGATAGTGAATTTCGCGAAACACATTTTTCTGATATCGTGAAATGTGAAATGATTATTCCGACAGAAGGTGGAGTTATTGATTCCGATACAATTGATGTTATCTGTGCAAATTTAATCAGGGAAGCATATCCTGTTTGTTATGGCAGCGACTCCCGATGGGCCAACCATCTGTATCCAGTATTTCTTACGGAGAAATATTGTAAATCTAATTATATCGACAACAACATTATCCTCAACCTCTTCTGATGAAAAGTAAAAATAAAAATATAATAGGTAAAGTCTCGGCAACAGAGAAGTGTCCTTCGACAATTGATGAATTCTATTTCTGGACTGATAAGAAGCAAATTCTCAGCCCTTTTGACATCATAAAGGTCGAACATGAAAATAATTCGATTACATATGGTGTAGTTGAAGAAATAAATCATGTTACTGATGCGCTTAGTCATTTCACAAGTTATATATCAAGTGATTTTGGCGATATTGATGCCAACATCGGCAATATGAATCGTCTTGGCATGAACTATGTGAAGGCAAGAGTGATATGCAATACAGAGAACATCTATACACCAGTACTGGATAGTCGGCAAGTTTCATTATGTAATGAAGATGATGTCCGAACTGCATTAGGGCTTACTGAGAACGAGGTTAAGAATCCTCTCGTGTGTGGGTATCTGGAAATGTATAAAGGTGAAAACGCAATCAAAGTAAAAGTTATACTCAATTCTCATTTCTTGATTGGACCAGACGGTGCACATATCAATGTGTCCGGCATATCAGGGTTGGCTGCGAAAACTTCCTACTCGATGTTTCTGTTAAATGCCATTCAGCAAAAATTTAGGCTTGATTCCGGTGAAACAGCAGCCTTTGTCCTTTTTAATGTGAAAGGCCGCGATCTTATGGCAATTGATGAGCCTAATTCAGAGCTATCTGATAGTGATAAAAAGATATATAAAGACTTAGGATTAGATGTTGAGCCTTTTCATAATGTAAGATACTATTATCCTTATGGTAAGGGTGGTCATCTTCAATCTTATGCTGCTCCGGAGGACATCTTTTCTCAGAAGAGTAGGCATATCGCATTCCCTTATAAATTCAGCTTTGAACAGTCACTTGATATGCTTGATTTACTTCTTGCAAATGAAGATGATAGTACAGGTACCCTTGAATCCTGTGTAAATTTTATCATTAACGGAGGTGGAGAGTTCGGGAATGTTTCTAAATGGAAAACACTAATAGATAAGATTGATGGTTGTACTAAAACTGGAGCAGCCGGAGGTCAAAAGAACGAGATTCAGGTTGCCAGCTGGAGAAAATTTAAACGGTGTGTTAGTAAGGCCATTAACAATGATATATTTGCAAATACTGTAACAAGCGGTGAGGTGGAACTTCCTCAAGAAATTGCGAACAATCTAAGACCGGGCGAAGTGATGGTGATAGACATCGCTCGGCTTGATGAAAATTCTCAAAGCTTTGTCTTTGGATCGGTTGCAAGGGCTATATATGATTTGAAACTTGGGGCATCGCGAGATGATATTCCCGATAAAGTCATAATATTTGTTGATGAGCTAAATAAATATGCTTCGACTGATGTTCCGAAGAATTCGCCAATTCTAAAGCAAATATTAGATATTGCTGAACGCGGACGTTCTCTTGGCATTATCTTATTTTCAGTGGAGCAATTCAGAAGTGCAATCCATGACAGAGTAAAAGGTAATTGTGCAACTTCCGCTTATGGCAGAACTAATGCCATTGAAGTATCTAAACCAGATTACCGTTACATACCAAAGGCATACCAAAATATGCTTACCCGTTTATCTCCGGGAGAGTATATAATTTCAAACCCGGCTCTTCGTTCATTAGTGAATATCCGTTTCCCAAGACCTCTTTATAAACAATTCCCCAACGGCTGATATGGAAAATTACAACGCAAAAACAGGAAAGCATTTGATACAGATTCTTATGTTTTCTATGTATAATGATCAAAGAATTATATATAGAGAATACATCCAGAATGCATACGATGCAATAAATAAAGCTGTCAAAGATGGGATTCTTTCTCAGATGAAAGATGGTATAGTTGATGTTCGTATTGATAGCGATGCTCAACGTATTATTATCAAAGATAACGGCATAGGTATAAAATCAAACGAAGTTGCTGAAAAATTGCTTAACATTGCCGATTCGCGTAAAGATGGTATAACCAGTGCTGGACAATATGGGATAGGTCGTCTTGCAGGAGCTGGATATTGTCGGTATCTTAGATTTAAGACATCTGCCTTAGGAGAAAATACAGCTTCTATAATATCTTTTGATGTTGATTTTGCAAATCAAATTATCAACGATGTCGAGGATGAATCGTCAGCAACCGAAGTTATTGACATAATCACAAAGATGGAGTCTGTCCCTGAAAAGGAGTCGGAGCACTATTTTGAAGTAACATTAGAGGGTGTCAGTAAAGAATATCGGGAGTTGCTGAATACAGAAGCTGTAACAGAGTATCTTAGAGAGGTCGCTCCAATAGATTATTCTATGAAGTTTAAGAATGTGCTGGTTACTCCAAGTTTGAAGCAGATAGGTAATCCTCTTTATTCAAGTCTATATGATAGTATTGGCCATGTTTCAGTATATGTCAATGGCTCTACCGAATTACGAAAACGCTATAACCTTAAAATAGACGGGACTGGTGATGAGATCGACTCTTTAGACTTCTTCAGAGTTGATACTGATAAAGGAGATTTGTTAGCATGGGGATGGTATGCTGTTACGCCATATACGAAACAGATACCGGTATCTGATGCAAACCGTGGAATCAGACTCCGCAAGCATAACATTCAGTTAGGCACATCAGATCTACTTAATAAATATTTCGGTGAAGCTCGTGGAAACAACTATTTCTATGGAGAAGTTTTTGCCGTACACCCGAATCTACGTCCTAATAGTGATCGAAGCGGTTTGGCTCCCACACCAGAGACGGAAATATTGTTTGATAAATTACGTCTGATATTTAAGAATTTAGGTAAGCTTTATCAAGTAGCAAACAATGCTAAAAATGCCGTAAAGAAAGTCGCACTTGCAGTTGATAAACTTACTTCCGGCATTGAGACTGATGAGCAACACATACAAGCTGAAATAAAATCGGCAGAGGCAGAGCTTTCAAAAGTTGAGAACAGTAGCAATGCACAATCGCAAGTTGCGAAACGCGTAATAGAGCTGCATAAGACGAAAGCTCAAGAAAAGAAAAATGAGGTAAAAGAGAAAAAATCGAGTGCACCGAAACCCATCATAAAACCAATGGATATACTATCCATTGCGCCAACAACGGATTCACCAACTTCAAGTCCTCAACAGACCGACATTTATGAACCTCTTAGAGAAAAGTTTACAGATAAAGAAATTCTTCTTATCCGTAGAGCATTCACTTATATGACACTCGCATGTCCCGGAGCAAGCAAACCAATGCTTGAACAGCTCAAACTTCATGCCATTAATCAACTTAAGTTGTCATGAGTCAGAGAAAGGTACTACTCATTGAACCGAACTATTCTAACAAGTATCCACCTATCGGACTTATGAAATTAGCTACATATTTCCGAAACCGTGGAGATGAAGTCGTTTTCTTTAAGGGCGACTTGAAACATTTTGTTATAGAACGCATTACCATAAAGTGTATTGATGAATGCAAGAGTTTAGCTCCCGAAATAGATTGGGATGCTTACTTTTCATCGATATATAATTACATTCGAACAAGGAAATTAAGTTTATTAGAAGATGTCGATTTTTCATCTTCGCAATTTAATTTACTTTTAGAAGGTAAAATAACTGATGCAAAGAACTACTATTGGAGCGGAGAATGGAAGAAATATCCTGAATGGGATTTTGTAGGAGTTACAACGCTATTTACTTTTTATTGGTCTATTACCATTGAAACGATTGAGTTTGCAAAGCTTTTAGTTAAGCCGGATGGTAAACTAATGGTTGGAGGTGTGTTAGCATCAATCCAACCGTCAGAGATAGAAAAAGCAACTGGTATTCGGCCACATGTCGGTGTATTAAATGCTCCTGGCGAAATTGACGAAGGTGATACACAAATTATTGATGAATTACCATTGGACTATTCAATATTAGACGAAATAGATTACGAATATCCAATGTCTAACGCTTATTATGGATATACGTCAAGAGGATGTATCCGTAAATGTCCTTTCTGTGCCGTTTCTATTTTGGAACCACTCTTTATTCCCTACATTCCGCTCAAAGATCGAATTAAAGGTATAGTAGCAAAATATGGTGAACAGAAAGATCTCTTATTGATGGATAACAATATTCTTGCATCACCTGATTTTGAACAAATCATCAATGAAATCATTGAATGTGGATTTGGTAAAGGAGACAAGTATGTACAACCTAATATGTTCAATAAAGCTTTTGAAAATCTTGCAGAAGGAGTCAATGATCGTGCTTATAGGAGAAAGTGTTTTAGGGAAGTGCAGAAATTATACAATAAATTAAAGGGAAAGTCCGAGGATGCGTTTACAGTGTATCGGGCTATGGATGATTTTCAAATTAGGGATATTACCACTGTAAGCAAAGATAATCTTCTTAGAATATATCCCATATTAAAACCGATATATGAAAAATATTTTAAGCCAGTACCCAGACAACGTTATGTAGATTTTAATCAGGGTGTTGATGCTAGATTGTTTAATGAAGACAATGTGAAGCTATTAGCTTCTATAGCAATTCGACCTCTTAGAATCGCATTTGATGATTTGAAGTCTAGGCCATCCTATGAGAAAGCCGTAAGACTATCTGTTAAAGCTGGGATAAAGGATTTTTCCAATTATCTGCTTTATAACTATAATGATACTCCAGAGGAACTTTATACCCGCTTACGTATCAATGTTGACTTGTGCGATGAGTTAGATGTAAGCATCTATTCTTTTCCAATGAAGTATCATCCTATACATAGTGAGGTAACAGATGGTATTGATTACTCTCATAATAGAGACTTCATTGGTAAGCATTGGAATCGAAAGTATATAAGAGCGATTCAAGCAATTCTGAATAGTACCAAAGGAAAAGTCGGAAAGGGTACGTCTTTCTTTGAAGAAGCTTTCGGAAAAGATCTAATAGAGTTTAAAGAGTTACTTGAAATGCCTGAAACATTTATCTTATACCGATTCTTTTTCAAATGGCTGGATAGTGTCAATTCTTTTGGACCAGAGCATTGGCGTAGCTGTTGGAGAAAGTGTATGGAAACCTTAAATGATAAGACAAGGCAAGAAGTCTTAGACATAATTCATTCTAACAATTTTGAGGATGAAAGAATCAATCAATTTGAGGATCCCCTGATTAAAGAGTTGTTTGGATATTATTCAAGTCATAGAAATGACATTGTTGACCCAAAGAGTGAATTATACAAACTCAAACAGCAGTATGATGCACATCCAACTATAGCATTGAAAAGAAAACGTAAAAAATGATCTCCGCAGATACGACTATAGAAGAAATGTACAGGCTCGGGCTTATATCTGTCCGAGCTATGAACGTATGTCGTTCAGGAGAAATTAAAACTCTTATCCAACTTCTTAAGGCTGATAACCTTAATCTGGTAAAAATCAGAAATTGTGGACGAAAGACACTTGTAGAATTAGATGAAATAAGGGAGCATTATAGCCATTATTTACGAGAACAGCATATAGATATTGGAGAGAATCCTGTGATAGTAATTGATGAGACAGAATTAAAAGATGCCCAAAAGAAGATTGAACTTTTGGCACCTCATTCTGTAGTACATCTAAAAGGATGGGTTGCTTGGAAATTTAATGAGTTAAGTGTTCGCGCTAAAAATGCCTTCCCTCAATTAAACCAGCTTTTATCAGTAATAGACGTCATATATTCTACACAAAAGTTCAATGCCATAGATGCTAAAAATATTGGCAAAAAAACATCTAGCGAGATTCAATCGTTTTTAAGCGAGGTTAAAGCGCATTTTGAAGAGATTACTAAAGAAATTGATCCTAATGTTGATATCCCTAACCACAATAAATTTGATCGGCTCGTTGCTCAAGTAGGAGAGCAGTACCCCTTCCTACTGACAAAAGAATGTGAGATGGCGGCAAAACACATGTCATCCCATGACTTTGTTCCGATTCTTTTCATTGCGAAGCAATATATTTTCAGATGTGAAGATTCAAGGATGAATATTTATAGGGATTACTATGGATTCAACCCGGAGGGGAGACGCTATACTCTATCCGAAATTGGGGAAAAGAATAGTCTAAGCAGGGAGCGAATTCGCCAACTTGTAAGCAAAAAAATAAATTTGCCCAAAAGTCTTGAAGATGAAATCCATCGTTATCTCACTCCTATCTTGGAAAGTATTATTCCTTTTGATTCTTTATTCTGGAATAAAGTTCAAAGGGACAATATGCTTGAAGAGTCGTATTCCCAGACCGCTCTTCTCGCATGTTCAGTAACTGATACGCATACTATCATACAAATCGAAAATAACGATAAGGAATATCTTGTCAATAAAGGACTAATTGAAAATGTCAAGATTAAAAATGTCCTGAGCAATATTGTCAGAGTCATTGCCTTACGCCGTACTATAGTCGAACGACTTGACATTCTTGACTATATAAAAGAAGAAAAACGTATCTATCATAAGAATGTAGAACTGCTGTGTGGTATTTATGCAAATTATCTCAGGAAGAGATACAATGTAGATATCGAGGATAACCGGCATGTAATGATGCTTCCTAATGCAATGGACATTTCAATTGCGATAGAAGATATCTTAGAGCAGTCCGGAGAACCAATGTCTTTGGAGGAGATTAAACAAGCATTTAATACCCTATATCCATCAAATCCGATAGATGACGTCGCAAAACTTAAACCGCATATCTTTAGAAATCCCAATATTAAGCCGAAAGGAAAGACGGGTATATACATATTAAAATCTTGGAAAAATCATTTCACAGGAACTTTGACAAGTTATCTGGAGCATATATTACATACATTTAATGAGCCAATACCATTAGATGATTTAGTCGATTTTGCCTTAGATGAATTTCCGAGATCCAATAAAAAGAGTATTTACTCGTTGATCGTTGGAGATAAAGACGAGCGATTTATTGTCTATGAAGATGATTATATCGGATTAGCTGATAATCCTATCTCCGAAATAGAATTTAAGGAACGTAGGATTATTAAAAGACATAATTTTGATACTCGTTTTGAAGAACTTAAGCAATTTGTCTTGACACTAAAGAGGTTGCCTATTCAAACTGGGCCAGAGGAAGAAAAGTCTCTTGCACGGTGGAGATGTAATGTCTTGAAATCAAATATAGAATCCACTGCGGAACAAATACGTTTGTTGAAGGACTTTCTTGTGGAACACAAAACACTACCCCAAAATGGCACTGAATATAATTTCAAACAAATGTGTGATAAGATAAAGGTCATGGTAGCAAAGACCTTCGCCCTGCCCAATGCTTCTGATAACATTCGAGAGTATAACTGGCTACGAAAGAATATTGATAAATATACCACTTATGAGGATAACCGAAAGTCTTATTTTGAAGACCTCCTATCATATCTCAGAGACTTCGGTTTCTATCTTGTAAACATTAAAAGATAGTAAGATACATTAATACCAGTTATACAGCTTAGTAAAGTTCTTAACACAAGCAATAAAATAATATGGGCAGGAAAATGATTTTTAACTATGAATGCCGCTTTTGGTTGTAGAGAGCGGACTCCGCAAACTTTATTGCGTAATTCTTAAATTATAGTTAACTTTAGCAAAATTTTGAATTATCATCTAAAAATGAGACGAATTAAATATCTTTTTCTGCTTGTCTGCGCCTTGACTC
>CAMWQF010000101.1 GCA_947176285.1 uncultured Porphyromonadaceae bacterium | reverse complement strand
AAGTGATTGAGCACATACACCACATGATTCTCTTCATCAACCCTTAGATCGCGACTCCATGAATGGTCGGCACCTACAAGATATATATCCCTGTATCCATCCCTGAGAGCAACCATTATTGAGGCAACGAGAACATTTCTAGGCCTCGGCATTGCGAGTCCTTTACGATAAAGCCAATGTACGGGTCCTCTCATTCCCTCACCCGGGGTAAGATTGTATCTCTTAACAGTAATATTATCGTTTTTTTCGATGGATTCGGGAATTTTCTTCCTGCATGGAACATATAGAGTCATCTTCCAGTCTGTGGATGCAATATTTCCCCAAAGCCTGCTTACAATCGGATCTGATGGGTTACCTTCAGAATCAATAGCGAAAAAATGGGGGTCGGCGAGCACATAAAGTCTTGGTTTAAGTTCTCGGTAAATATCTGTATTGGCAGTATAGTTGACTGCCAGTATATCTGTATTTTGCAAGATATCCGCATGGTGTTCCATAGCCTCTTTCAGCGAAGGGCCGGTACCCATGACTATCAGTTTTCTTCCATTATCATTCCCAGCCTTGGATGGTTTTCCGGATAAGAGCATCACCTTACCGAAAGATGCGATTCCATCGAAGATTTCCTTAATCTTTATCATTTTTTATCTTTTACTTAATCCTTATATGGATATTCATTACACTCCCTACTTATGACATCAATGGCATGGAAGGGCTTCCAATCATGCATCTTATCAAGAAGCAAATCATTAGAAAGGGTGAGAGTCTTGGTTCTACGAGCTAGAACAGAAGGTGACAACGATGCCCTGACAGCAGGAAGCCACGAAGCAAAACGCCATGCCATTTCAGCCCATTTTTGGGGAAGGACTGTCTGCCTCTTCAATGCACCTGCATTGGCGCTCATAGCCTCGGCAAGTTGCAACCATGTCGCTCCGACACCATCTGAAACATTGTAAATTCCTCCGATAGAATGGATATTTTTTATGATATCTGCCACATCGGAGGCACATACGATACTCAATCTAGACTCATTACCACGCACATGTATGTATCGGCTACGTACCACGTCATTAAAAAGGCTCGCCATCTCACCTTTCACTCCCTTGCCAAACATACGCGCCGGACGCAAGATTGTCAGGATCATGCCACGCTCAGCACTCCATTTGATTAATAAATCTTCGGCAAGCGCTTTCGATTGACCGACTTTTGTGGCAGCCCATAACGGATGGTCTTCTTTGACGTTTTCTCCAGAATCGGGGCTATATACTTCCCAACTTGAAACAAATACAAACTCCTTAGGAGGATTTTGTTCAAGGGCTGCGAGCAGACGTTTCGTACCATCGTGGTTTAAGGCAATTGCCTCGGTTTCATCGGAAGTTCCGGCAACATGCACCACCATATCAAAAGTATGATTCCCAAATTCCGGAACACTTTTAGCAAGGTCGCAGCAGATATCGGCACCTTCCCTCTGAAGAGTAGTCACAACATTGTCTTTTTTCAGCAAAGGGTAAAGATATCTTCCGAGCATGCCGGATGCTCCTGTCAGCAAAATTTTCATGATTCAATCTCCTTTAATATTTTTCTGACTACGTCTTCCCCTAATATAGTCTCCACAAATTCGCGAAACACACCTTCACCGCCATTTTTTGATAGAGGCACAGTGGAAAGCTGCCTGATATATTCCGGAGCAGAGGAAGGCACTCCTGCCCATCCTACCTTTTTCAACAAACCCATATCATTCAGATCATCTCCGATATAAGCGACTTCCTCAAGACTTATATGAAGTTCTTCACATATTTCTTTTGCAACACCTACCTTGTCCTTACACCCCAGACGACAATAGTCAACTTTAAGTTTATCAGCCCTTCGGAGAACAGCCCTGGAATTCTCACCTGTAAGTATTCCTACGGGGATACTCATTTTATGGGCAAATAATACCCCGGCACTGTCATAGGTATTGAATTTTTTAAATTCAATATCAGTATTATCGTAATACATCCCGCCGTCTGTCCAGACGCCATCGATGTCTGTGAGTATCAACTTTGGCAAAGTACCTTTCATTGCATCAGCATGTTAGCGTAAATGATTTCATTTGGTTCAATATCATACAAAGCCTTATGATTCACCACCTTATCTTTATCAATCCATTTAAATCCATTACCCGGACTAAGCATATGTATCATATTCTCCGTAATCACCTCCCCTGCCTTTATAGCGACTGAGGAAGCAATGGATCTCTCAAGTTTTTCTTTCGATCCAGCCACGCTTTTGTCAATATAAATATCTTCTTTACCAAGCCATCTCTCAACCATACGAATATCTCTGACCATACGGTTGACACCGTCCGGACCGAGCGAACCAGGCTGATCTGTTCCTTTCATATGCCGATCGATGGTAATGTGCTTCTCTATGATTTCCGCACCCATCCCGACAGCAATGGCAGGAGCGGAGATTCCTATGGTGTGATCAGAAAATCCGATATGATACTGCCCATAATGTTTTTTCAGATAAGTTATAGTGCGGAGATTGAGATTGTCGGGATGTGTAGGATATTGCGATACGCAATGAAGTATTGAAATATAGTCGTGATATCTAGTGATCACATCAAGAGCATCGTCCAGTTCTTTTTTTCCAGCCATACCTGTCGACAAAATCATTGGAATTCGAGTCTCAGCCATAGCTGCAAGAAGCGGAAGATTTGTCAAATCACGGCTTGCCACTTTCAGATAATCCGGAGTGAACAGTTTAAGAAGAGAAAGGCATCCTTTGGCACATAGAGTCTCTACAAAATCAAGTCCCTTTTCCTTGGCAAACCGGTATATCTCATAGTGCGCTTCATCGTCAAGTTCAAGGAATGCGCGGTGTTCGCCATAAGTTCGTCCGAAGGAATTGGGATTATCATAGATGCGGTTCATCTGTGTTGTGGTCAGTTCCTCATTCAGATCCCGGCGCGTCATCTTGACAGCGTTCATCGGTTTAAGGTCGATGCCAAACACATCTTCCCTCACCGGGCGACTTACAAGCTCCACGATGAGTTTAGCGATATCCACAGACCCATTGTGATTCTGACCGATCTCCCCAATTATATAGGTTTCTCCCTTTTTCAACATTTCAATATACTTATTCCTTTACGTTCTTACTGATATTGTTTCTCATACTGTCTTTGATCTCGGAATGTCCATCCAGATATGCCACTACATCTCTCAGAGAGAAAACATCTTTATGTCTCTTTAATGCGGCATAGACTTCCTTTGCGTTTTCAAAGTCTTCCGCCGTGTCCACTGTAAGGCGAATATCTTCCCTTCCCTGCAAGAACGAGTCGACTTCGATCCATTCGCATTTATATTTATCCGGATTTGCATAAACATGATAAGTGACATGTTCGTGTGCAGGAGTATTCGAGAGTGTTGATTCAAAAACACTTTTCAGTGCAGAAAGCCTTACAAACTCACCCCAGAAGCCAAAGTGAGTAAGAATGGATGGCTTGTCATTTATCCTGAAACCTATGTAATCGGCGTCGCTTGTCGTTGCTTTATCTACAAGAACTTCGATCCCATCTCGGTCAAGAAAAGGATTGTCGGAACAAATCCTCACAATTCCTTCGAAGCCGTTGGTTTCCGCAGCATTTATAAATCGTTCCAGCACATCTGCTTCTGATCCACGAAAGCAAATTTCACCTTTCGCTTGAAGGAAAGCCTCCAGCCTATTATCCGCAGGGTTGGTCGAGGTTGCGACAACAGTCTTAACATCGTGAATTCCACGGAGATTATCAAGCAGGACATCAAGCAGAGTCCTTTCTCCATGGAATTTTTTCAAAATCTTTCCTGGAAGTCTTGTGGAACTCATTCTTGCCTGTATTATCACACCTATTTTCATTTCAGTATAACAATAATTTAATATGTATAGCGACCGAGCCAACACAACTACGACCGCACACCAAACCGGCATGCGGGCGACTCTCAGTATTAGCAACGACAAAGATAATAATTATCTTCCATTCCTCCAAACATAGACTCCATAAATCCAATATAAATCCTACTGAATTCTCTTCTTTTTGCAGTCGTTATGTATCTTTATTGCGAAGATGATTATGGAGCAGACGGTTGCGATCAAGTTGGTGATAACAAGAGGAATATTGCCGAGAAGAATGCCTTGGATTACAAAAAGCACAGATCCGAGTCCGAGCATAAGGAATGTGGGAAGGGCAATTCCGTCAGTGTCGCGAGTTCTGATTGTAGCAATAGCCTGGGGCAAATATCCGAATATCATGCAGAGGGCTGCGCCATAGCCTGCAATAGTAATAATGGTATCCATGAGAAAGTGTGTTTTAGTTGTGGGAAATAAACGGTTTCAAAACTAAAACACGATATGATTCAAAAAGTTCGCTATTTCTGAATCAGTTTTCGACCGTTGCGTATGACTACTCCTTTGTACAAGTCATCTACTTCTTGACCCCATATGTTGTAAGTCTTATTATCAAAAATCTGATCTTCTCCCACAATGTCATCTACACCGGAGTCAAGTCCTGAGCCATCGATATAAGACTTTTCGCTTACAAAGAAGAGAGTTATTTTATTCGGTTTGTTGCTTAAAATTTTGCTATAGGAATAGTTGTATTTCTTTCCTGTAGAAGTAGTGATTATTGAGTTCATGGAAAAAACGCCATCATCACCATAAGACGTATGCATATCGACCAAAGAGCCGTCCATATCGGTCTTAAATGTATCCCAATTAAAGTTGCTTGAACAGCCGTTGTTGCTTCCTGATGTATTGTCCCAGTTGTCACAGCGGATTCCGAAATATTCTGAATAACCACTTGCGCCATGCACTGCATTTGCACCGTAGAGAGCCCAGTTATGCCAATTCTCAGCGCAATCGGAATAATTATAGAAATGGAAATCTGCAGAGTCACCTTGCTGCAATACATAATTATCCGTAGAGAAATTGCTCCACCATCCGGCATTGAGATTTTTCTGCAGCGAAACGGGGTAATAGACACCCACTTCAGGTTCGTAGAATATACTGCGCGTCATACGAGTGAACGGACCAAGGTTCAATACATAGTCTCCTGCTTGTATCTTAATTGATATTGTTATAGCATGCCCATCCTCAGTCGGAGTATAAATACCATCGGGAGAAAGTGTTTCCGGCTCGGGTTCACCGGTTTCGGCATTCTTTGTGTCAAAAAAGATAGAGACATTATTCACTACAGGAGCATCCTTCTTAATCTGAGTGTTTTCGGAGCCAATAAAGTCACTCATCAATTTATGGTAGGCTTCAGCCGCCGCGGCTTTAGGGGTAAGTTTGTACAACCATACAGGAACACCCTGATTGCTTGTAGCAGAGAAGCATATTGCAGGCATATCTTTGAAACCGTCTACATTCTGATTCAAAGCCACCCCGTAATATGTATTATTGTCAATATGCAAGGTAACATATGATTTACCTTCCTCTGAGTAAGACCAAGAGCCGGAATGTTCGCCGAATATTTTACCATCGGCAGACAGAACAACCGTAACAGGAGTCGCTTCTGCCATTTTTTTATGGTTGAGTTTATAAGGATGCAGCAGCAGTTGATAAGTGCCTGCGATTTCATCGTGTGAAAACAGTTGCCGACTTTCTATGTCTGCCTGACGAGTCTGTTTCCCGGTGAATCGGAATGGAGATGTCACCAGCCAACCTTTCTCGTTGACAAACAGTTGTCTGATTCTGACCTGAAAGCCTTGAGACCCGTTGTTGAATTTTGTATGATATACCACAAACGAATCACCATCTTTGTCTGTTATTGCTGAATTGTGACCTTCTGCACATTCACCCACTGTCATAGAACCCCAATTATTCATAGCCCCTAAGATTTTCATTCCCTTATTGGTGCCTGCATTTGCACCGAAATTCAATACATATTGAATGTATT
Organism: uncultured Porphyromonadaceae bacterium; assembly: GCA_947176285.1. Lineage (GTDB taxonomy): Bacteria > Bacteroidota > Bacteroidia > Bacteroidales > Muribaculaceae > Lepagella. The sequence continues at coordinate 3,143 of CAMWQF010000101.1, read as the reverse complement.
TTGCTGAGGCTTTTGTGCCATCCGTATATGGACCGTCGGGGTTAGCGGAACGGAATATACGCATTTCATAGCCTCCGTCAGGAGCAAGTCCCCCATATGTAACGAACAGATAATAGTAATCACCAATCTTTTGAACATAGGCACCCTCACCGGAAACGTAACAGCCACCGGCTATGAGTTTCCCGAAATATGGATCGCTGGTATAGCCGGTAAAAGATGCCCCGTTAGGTGCTTTTCCGTTGTAAGATTCAGACTTGTAAGTATACGTATAGTCGCGTAGTCCTGTATTATTATCCAATTTGAGAATAAAAATGCCTCCGGACCACGAACCGTATACCATCCAAAGTTCGTTATTATCATCGAAAAATACGCAAGGATCTATACAATTTGGCCATAGATTTCCCCATGAGGATGTCTTGTAGCGTGCCGGAAGTTGGTCAAGTGGTCCAAGAACAATTTCAAGGTCTGTGTCTTTATATGATACGCTTTTTCCTGAATAGGTCTGACCATTGAAACCACTAAATACAATAGGAGCCTGATAAGCGAAAGGTCCGGATGGAGAGTCGGAAGTAAGCATTACTATTGTGGAAGCCCAATAGTCACCGTTGAGCGACAGATACATGCACCATTTTCCCATATTCGGATTGTAGATGACGTCCGGAGCCCATTGGTCGCCGGCAATCCAATTCGCCTCTGTAGTGGGTTGACGATCGCCAACTTTTATACCGGCATAAGTGGCACAGAATGCTGCGGCATTGAAAGATGGAAGGATTTCCGTGAAAGTTTCGCCGTTTCGTGACACCTGAACCGTATGTTCAGGACACGATTTGAATTCTTGCGAGTAGCCTTTGGTATATACACCCTGACTGCCAAGATTTGTCAGATTAAGCATATCGTAGGTTTTTGCAAATCCGATATGCGAGCCCATTATATAATAAGAGTCATCATCAGGACTAAAATATATCGAGGGGTCGTGGATACCGACCTCTTTATATGATTTTGAGGCTGACATCGAAGCGACCTCATCAACTGTCAGTTCAGTCTGAGCCTGTAGGGCAAAAGGAATTATGGCGGATAATAAAAGAACTGCTTTCCGGAACATCTTATAAATTGAGAGAGTTTTTGATTGTGAGGATTGGGATTAGTGTCTTCGCCCTCACACAATCTTAAAAAGAATAGGAGCCTTTTTAAATTTGATGCTCTAAAGAAAAGATTGTGTGAGGGCGGAAGCCCGAATATTATTTAGCGTATTCGATTTTGCCTACTACTTTGCGGCTAGGACCGGCGTTTTCGTGGGCGCGGACTGAGGGCTGGTGCATGTCTTTGGGGAAGTAGAGGAAGAAAGTGTCGTTGGGAGCGGGAACATAGGAGATTGCCTCGTCGGTTGTGTAATTGGTCTTGTCCTTTACAGGATCATACGGTCCGGTAGGGATTACGTGACCTGCGAGACCCATAAGTTCATCACCAACGAAAGTATACTGAAGGTCAATGAAGTTCTCATGACTTTCGATCTTGGTATCTTCAGCGCTCTTCGGGGTATATTCTAGGATATTGACCCAAAGACGACCGGGTACGATGTCGTGCTTTCCTGCTGCCACAGTATTGAGATCCGTATCTTTGATCCATGCAAATAGGGCATCCCACAATTCAGGATTAGCAGCGTATTGCTCAGCAAATTCCACTGCGTCGATAGTGTCATCTGCCTTCAACTCAAGTCCTTTTGCCCAAGCACGGCTATCTACCCATGCTTGAGCCTCTTCTTTTGTGAATTTTTTCATATTGTTCAGGTAGTTTATGAAGTTTAATAAGTTTAAGAGTTTAAACTATTAACTGTTGCCATAATGCCTCCTACCATGCCAAGTGCGAGCATACGGCCATGGAATGAATATCCAGCATTATATCCCATCTTTTCATCGCCAAGCATAAGAGGGGCATGGTCCACGCGCATCGGCACGTCAGGCCTAAGGGTCTCGAAAGTTCTAACCACGTCGATAAGGCGCGGGTCGAGATGGGATGACTCCTTGAAGTCACCGTTTGACTGAGGCTGGCAAATGCGAGCATGCACGAAGTGTGTGCGGTCAGCATATTTCTTTGCAAGTGCCGGCACATCATTGTGTGCGCCTGCACTAAGGCTTCCTGCACAGAATGTCAAGCCATTATGAGGATTCGGGACAGCGTCAAGGAATGCCTGAATATCAGCGTCGCAAGTCACGATGCGTGGAAGACCGAGTATCTGCATTGGAGGATCATCAGGATGCACACACATGTTGATGTCATATTCATCGCAAACAGGCATAATGGCATTGAGAAAATATGCCATATTTGCACGGAGTTGGTCAGCATCAATACCTTTGTAAAGGTCAAGAAGTGAACGGAATTTCTCAACCGGTTTGAGGTCTTTCTCAGAGATATTACCATTTACAAAACCCTGAGTCTTAACAATGATATTGTCTACGAGTCTTTTTTCAGCCTCTGCATCCATACGAGGAGCCACTTCTTCGCGCATTCGGCGCAAAGTCTCTTCATCATAGTCTTTCTCTGCGCCTTCACGTTTAAGGATATGAATATCGAAGTAAGCGAACTCGGCACGGTTGAAGTAGAGATTTGATGTTCCATCGGGATTAGGATATTCAAGATCTGTACGAGCCCAGTCAAGCACCGGCATAAAGTTATAGCAGATAGTTTTCACTCCTGCTTTGCCGAGATTGGCAAGACTGACCTTGTAGTTTTCGATCAACTGATCGCGATCGGGTCCACCATATTTGATTGATTCACTTACAGGAAGACTTTCAACTACGCTCCATCGCAAGCCGTGGCTTTCGATATAGTCTTTCATCTTGTTGACTTCTTCCTCGCTCCATACCTCACCATTAGGAATATGATGGAGAGCAGTGACAATACCTTCCACACCAATCTGGCGGAGCATGTCGAGGGTAATTTTATCGTTGGGTCCAAACCAACGCCAAGTTTTTTCCATGCTATATAGGTTTAAATTCTAAATAAGTTTAAACAACTTCATCGCAAAATTAATGAATATTGCTGAAATATCAAAAATAAAAAAAGCCAGTTGCTGAAATAAAGCAACTGACTTTTGGTCGGGGTGACAAGATTCGAACTTGCGACCTCACGCCCCCCAGACGCAC
>CAMWQF010000100.1 GCA_947176285.1 uncultured Porphyromonadaceae bacterium | reverse complement strand
GGATCTCGGAGCACGGAAAGGGTAATTTCATTGATCATCCCTTTTTGTTGGGCTATAAACTCTGAGGCACTATAATCGCCTCGCTCAATAGCGCGGAGTCGTCCTTCCCATATACCTGTCAATTTTGCACTCTTCAGAAGTTCCTCCTTAATCAGTCCGATAAGCTCGATTCCGGCATCGGTAGCCCTCAGCGACTTCCCTTGCTTTCTTATATAAGCTCTCTTATACAGTATCTCGATTATTGCTGCGCGAGTAGAAGGTCTCCCGATGCCATTCGCTTTCAATGCCTCTCTAAGTTCTTCATCGTCGACAGATGCGCCTGCAGTCTCCATTGCTTTCAGCAGCGTGCCCTCTGTATAGTAACTCGGTGGAGTAGTGGTCTTCTTACCCAAAAACGGCTTGTGTATACCTTTCTCACCCTTTGAAAATTCCGGCAAGGTTTTTTCGTCATCCGGGTTTTCATCTTTGGATGGCTGATTAGTTTCTCCCTTATCATTGCCGTTGTTCCACTCGTATACGCTCTTCCATCCCGGCTCTGCTATCCTCTTTCCTGAAGCCTTGAACTCAATTTTTCCGGCTCTTCCTTTTATTTGAGTCTGGTCATAAATACAGTCCGGGAAGAAAACTGATATAAAGCGACGCGCTACAAGGTCATACACCTCCCATTCCGGCTTTGTCAGCATCTGTGCCGGCACACCGGTCGGAATGATTGCATGGTGGTCAGTGACTTTAGAGTTATCAAAAACCTTCTTGCTTTTCAAAAGTTTCTTCCCTCTAATTGGTTTTAAAACCTCCTGATAATACCCAAGCCCGTTGAGAATCGGTCCACATTTAGGATATACGTCATCAGTCAGATACGTAGTGTCCACACGAGGATATGTCGTGAGTTTCTTCTCATAAAGAGACTGAATGGTTTTCAACGTCTCGTCGGCACTGAGTCCATATTTTTTGTTGGCTTCCACCTGAAGGCTTGTAAGGTCGAAGAGCCTTGGGGGTGCCTCCTTTACTTTCTTTTTCGCCACATCGGTAACTTCAAACTCGCTTTCTGCAGCTTCCTTAAGTTTCCCTTGACCTTCCTCCTCTGTCTTGAATGCCTTAACATTAGAAGTGAATGTTACATCGCGGTATAAGGTGCGTAGTTCATAGGTAGTGGTAGGCACAAAGTTTTCTATTTCTTTCTGCCTGTTCACTACGAGCGCTAAGGTAGGGGTTTGGACCCTCCCCACTGAGAGTACATTGTTTCTGCTGTCATTTCTTTCAGCATATTTAAGAGTATATAGTCTCGTTGCGTTAATGCCAAGTATCCAGTCTCCTATGGCTCTGCACAATCCGGCTATATATAAGCTTTCTAGCTCTTTCTGCGGCCTCAGATGCTCAAATCCCTCTCTGATAGATTCGTCAGTCAGCGAAGAGATCCAGAGTCGTTCTACCGGTTTGTCGCAACCGGCTTTCTGCATCACCCATCTTTGTATCAGTTCCCCTTCTTGCCCGGCATCACCGCAGTTGATCACCTTTTCACATTTCTTTATAAGGCGTTCGATCACTTCAAATTGATGTTGTATTCCTTTGTCATCCTTTAGCTTGATGCCAAATCTTTCAGGTATCATCGGAAGAGCTGAAAGCGACCATCGTTTCCAATCCGGGGTGTAGTCTGCCGGATCTTTTAGCTCACATAAATGGCCAAAGGTCCAACTTACGCAATAGCCATTCCCCTCGAAATAACCATCGCGTCTCACATCCGCTCCCAATATCTTAGCGATATCTGACCCAACACTCGGTTTCTCAGTGATACAAAGTATCATAAAAAATATACTTAAAAATTAAAATTATCTCCCGTCCCCTTAACTCTTGTCCCTTGCCCCCTGTCCCAATACTCTATACTCTATACTCTATACTTTTTACTCTTCCTCTTCCCTCTTAGCCTCCTCCCAATATTTATCCATCTCTGCAAGAGTCATATCTTTTAGGTTCCGTCCCAATTCCTTGGCTTTTGCTTCAAGATAGTTGAAGCGTCTGATAAATTTCCTATTTGTTAATTCAAGGGCATTTTCTGGCACCACTCCATATAGTCTTGCAGCGTTCACTACTGAGAAGAATAAGTCTCCGAATTCTTTCTCTACTCCCTCTTTATTACCGGCTTTAATCTCTGTTTCTACCTCTGCCGTCTCTTCCTTAACTTTATCCCAAACTTGCTCCGGAGAGTCCCAGTCAAATCCGACATGGGCTGCCTTCTCCTGAATCCGATATGCTTTTATAAGAGCGGGTAGCGATCCCGGCACTCCCGACAATACTGTCTTATTCCCATCTTTTTCCTTTAGCTTGATTTGTTCCCAGTTGTCGGCAACTGCGTCTGCTGTATCTGCCTTGACTTCTCCATATATATGAGGATGACGGAAGATTAGTTTGTCGGTCAATGCATTGCATACGTCGGCTATGTCAAATTCACCCTTTTCGTCTGCTATCTTGCTGTAGAAAGCTACATGAAGAAGCACATCACCAAGTTCCTTTTTTATATTGGGTACATCGTTCCCTATCAAAGCATCACATAGTTCATATACTTCTTCAATCGTGTTAGGGCGAAGTGACTCATTGGTCTGCTTCCTATCCCATGGACATTTCTCCCTCAATGTGTCAAGCACATCAAGAAGTTTCCCAAATGCCTCTAACTTTTCCTCTCTTGTATGCATATTTTTTATTCTTATTAATTCAAATTTCAATCTATTTCTATCTTGATTCTGAATTCCTTAGTCCGGAAACTGCTCCATAAGTCATTTCTGCTCTCCCCCTTTGGGGGGCAGGGGGCTTACCGAATTTAAAAATTCTACTGCAAAATTACTAAAAATTTGGAAATTTTTTGCTATCTTTGCCTTTTGAAATCTATCGATGCAGGCAATTTTTTATATATTGCATCTCAATTTTTATTTTGTATTGATAGTAAGTAGTTGATATTTAATGGATAAGATATTAGATACAAGAAAAATAGATAAACTTGAGAAGCTTCTTGACGAGGTGTCGTCAATCGTGCTTACGTGCCATGTCAGGCCTGATGGCGATGCTATCGGAAGCACTCTCGGTTGGATGCATGTCCTTGAATCTCTTGGAAAGTCTGTTGCCGTTGTAATTCCTGACAATGCTCCACGTTCACTGTCATTCCTTCCGGGGTTTGACAGGATGGCGGTTTTCACTCGTCATGAGGAATATTGCGAAATGCTTTTCCGCAATGCCGACCTGGTGATCTGTTGCGATTTCAATCAGCCTTCACGTCTCGACCGAATGCAGTCTTTGCTTGATCTTGCTGAGTGTCCTAAAGTGCTTGTAGATCATCATGTTGATCCGGCTCCATTTGCCGACATCATTTTCTCTTTCCCGGATATGTCGAGCACTTGTGAACTCTCTTTTAGAATTTTGGCAGATTTAGGATTATACACTGAAATGACTACAGAGGCTGCAACATGCATTCTCACCGGTATGATCACCGACACTAAGAATTTTACTGTCAATTGCAAGAGCCCCGATATATATGAGATTTTGCAGCGACTTCTTGAAAAAGGGTGTGATAAAAATCGAATTGTCCGGCTTTCCTTGCTTGAGAAAAGCTATGGTGCTCTGATGCTCGAAGCCTATGCAATATCTAATAAGATGGAGGTTCTTCCTGAATATCATGGCTCTATTATTTGCCTTAATAAGGAGGAATGCGAACGCTTTCACTACGAGAAAGGTGACACGGAAGGTCTTGTAAATCGTCCTACTGAAATAAGAGGCATCACTTTCAGTTTCTTTCTTCGTGAAGATTCAGATTGTATTAAAGTGTCCGCTCGCAGTGTGATGGACTTCCCTGTCAATCTGATATGCAAGGAAATTTTTGGAGGTGGCGGACATGTTATGGCTGCCGGTGCCGAATTCCACGGTTCGCTTGAAGAGTGCCGAAAACTTCTACTGGATGCTATCCCTAAATATTCGCAATATCTTAAAGGACGTACTGAAAAACTCGATTACTTTAATACATAATAAATATTGGATGAAGTGATGAAAGATTTAAATTTCTTGTAGGCGTTTTTGTCTTTTAATTCATCAAACATCAAAACCATAAATAATATGAATCTCAAAATGAAATATTCTTTTTCTTTAGTTTTGTTCTTGTTGCTCTTATCAGCATCTTGCTCTAAGACCCAAAGCTATTCCGACCTTCTGAAAAATGAACAGAAGGTCAGCAACTGGTTTCTCGCCCAGCACACTGTGTGCAATGAGATTCCGTCTGATAGTGTTTTTGAAGAGGGTCCGGATGCCCCTTTCTATCGCATGGACGATGACGGTTATGTTTATATGCAGGTGATAAAGTCTAATAAAAAGGGAGACCGTGACATTCCTCACACTGGCGATCAGGTATATTTCACTTTTACGCGCTACGATATCGATTTAATGTATAAGAGCAATACCCTCGATGTTCCTTATTCCAACAGCAATCAAGATGATCTATGGAATACCACTTCCACTTATTTCATCTTCAACAATTATCGGGTTTCCGTTTCTTCAGAGTTCGGTTCCGGTATGCAAGTGCCTGTGTCATATCTTGGATATAATTCAGAAGTAAATATTCTTCTCAAATCTTACTACGGTTTTTCGGTAGACAATACGACTTGTATACCCTACCTTGTTAATGTTCGCTATTTCAAGGCGGAATACTGACAATAATTCCCAATATACTAAAAGATTAAACAACTAAACGATTAAACTCTTAAACCATATACAATATGAGTCTCATTAAATCTATCTCCGGCATACGCGGCACTATAGGTGGACGCACTGGCGAAGGCCTCGGAGGTGTCGATATCGTGAAGTTCACCGCTGCTTACGCTCAGTTTATTAAAAATGAAAATAATGGTAAGGCAGGTAAGATTGTTGTAGGCCGCGATGCCCGAATCTCTGGTCCTATGGTTTCCCATCTTGTAATTGGTACTCTTATGGCTATGGGTTTCGATGTTATCAACATTGATCTCGCCACCACTCCTACTACTGAACTTGCAGTGGTCGGCGAAAATGCCGATGGTGGTGTCATTCTTACTGCAAGCCATAATCCTATACAGTGGAATGCCCTCAAACTCCTTGACCGCAATGGCGAGTTCCTTACCGATGCTGCAGGAAAAGAAGTGATTAGAATTGCTGAAGAAGAAGATTTCACTTTTGCCGATGTGATGGATCTCGGTGATGAGTATGTTAATAATACTTGGGGTGAACGACATATTGAGATGGTGAAAGCCTTGAAACTCGTAGATTTGGATGCAATAGCAAAAGCAGATTTCACTGTGGCTGTGGATGCAGTTAACTCTGTTGGTGGCATTGTGATACCTCGCTTGCTTAAGGCTCTTGGGGTTAAGAATGTAGTTGAACTGAATTGCGAACCTAATGGACATTTCGCTCACACTCCTGAACCTATTCCGGAGAATCTGACTCAGATTGCAGACCTTATGAAGAGTGGCAAGGCTGATGTAGGATTCGTTGTAGATCCCGATGTTGACCGTCTTGCTATAGTGATGGAAAATGGAGAAATGTTCGTAGAGGAATATACTCTTGTGGCTGTTGCCGATTATATCCTTTCTCACACCCCGGGTTCAACTGTCTCCAACCTAAGTAGTTCACGTGCGCTTCTCGATGTGACACGCCGTCATGGTTGTGAATATAATGCGGCTGCTGTGGGTGAAGTAAATGTAGTGGCTAAGATGAAAGAGACTGGTGCAGTAATCGGCGGCGAAGGCAATGGAGGGGTGATTTATCCCGAACTTCATTATGGTCGTGATGCACTCGTAGGGGTTGCCATATTCCTCACCCTTCTTGCCAAGTCAGGAAAGAAAGTCAGCGAACTGAAGAAGACATATCCTCCTTATCAGATAGCAAAAAATAAGATACAGCTTACTCCCGACATCGATGTAGATGCTATTCTGCTTGCTGTCAAGGATAAGTTTGCGGGTTGCGAGATTACAGATATCGACGGTGTGAAGATTGATTTCCCGGAGTCTTGGGTTCATCTTCGTAAATCTAATACCGAGCCGATCATCCGTATTTACAGCGAAGCTGAGACTATGGAAAAGGCTGAATCTCTCGCAGAAGAAATAAAAGCAGTTATAGCATCCCTCTAAATAGATATTGTCAATTCTAAATTCTAAATTAGAATAATGTTAAAAAAATTTTTCCTTAATCTCCTGTCCTCTTTTGTAGGAGCATGGATTGCCATCGGTCTCTTCAGTATCGTAGCTTTCTTCGCTGTAATTGGAGTGATAGCCCGCTTTGGCGGTGATGATGAAAAGACGTCTACTAAAACATCCTCTAAGTCTGTGTTGGTGCTTGATCTCACCGGCACTATTGTGGAAACTCCCGAATCAGGTCAGTTCGACTTTATGTCGTTGGCTATGGGTGGTGACAAGGATACTCCCTCTGCTCTTAATGTCCTTCTAAATGGTATTCGTGAGGGTAAGGATTCAAAGGATATTGTGGCGATGTATATTAAATGCGGACATCCTTCTGCATCTCCGGCTACTCTTAACGCACTGCGTCAGGCTGTGGCTGATTTCAAGAAAAGTGGCAAAAAGGTGTATGCCTATGCCGACGCTATGACAATGGGCGACTATTTCGTGGCTTCTCAAGCCGATAGCCTTTTCCTGAATCCCGGAGGTATGTTGGAAGTTTCCGGTCTCGGTGGCACCACATTATTCTATAAAGATTTCCTTGACAAAATTGGTGTGAAGATGACTCTTGTGAAAGTTGGAACTTTCAAGTCTGCTGCCGAACCTTATATTTCAAACAGCATGAGTGACCCTGCTCGTGCTCAGCTCGACACTCTCTATGGAAATATGTGGAGTTATATAGGGAAAGCAGTGGCAAAAGGGAGAAAATCTCTGAATGATAGTTCTCTGAATAAGGCTGCAAATGATTTTATAGTATTCAAGCCATCCTCATATGTTCTAAAGCAAGGTTTTGTCGATCGCCTTGCTTATGAGCGTCAGATGGATGATATCATTGGAAACCTTGTAGGCAAAAAAGGAAATGACGTGGATTACTATACTCCCGAGACTCTTGCCGAAAATTCCGATTGGGGTAAAGATTATAATAACAAAAATCGCGTCGCTGTCTTGTATGCTACCGGTGAAATTCAGGAATATTCTAAAAGTGGTATCGACTGCTATAGGCTTGTTCCACAAATCACTCAACTTGCTGATGATGACAACGTAAAGGCTCTTGTGCTTCGTGTAAACTCCCCTGGTGGTTCAGTTTTCGGAAGTGAGCAGATAGGTGAGGCTCTCGACTATTTCAAGTCGAAAGGAAAACCATTCATTGTTTCCATGGGTGATTATGCTGCTTCAGGCGGATACTGGATTTCTTGCACTGCCGACAAGATTTATGCCGACCCTCTGACTATCACCGGATCTATCGGTATTTTTGGACTTTTCCCTTCTGCTGAAGGCCTCGTGAAGAAACTTGGCATCACTCCTCAGACTGTATCTACAAATCCGGGGAAAGACATTTCTCTTTTCTATGATCCTACTCCGCAGCAACTCGAGGTGCTTCAAGACTATATCAACGATGGGTATTCCAGATTTGTCAAGCGCGTCGCTAAAGGAAGAAATTTGAAAGAATCACGTGTGCGTCAGATTGCTGAAGGGCGTGTCTATGATGCTGCACAAGCTAAATCGCTGAAACTTGTCGATCAACTCGGATCTCTCGATGATGCTGTTCTTTATGCTGCTTCGAAAGCGGGCTTAAAAGCCGATAAATATGGAGTGGCTGTATATCCTAAATACAAACCGGATATGTGGGATATTCTGCGTTCTCAAGGCTTCGACCAACTTAATCAAGAAATTTCCAAGATTGCCGGTGAAAATCCGGAATCAATTCTTGTCAATGAGTCTGCTCGTCTCTTGCGTCGCTCCCCATGGCAAGCCTTGATGCCTCCTATGTATCTCCGCTTCAATTAACAATCAAACCCTATGACCAAGCTCGAAAAATCTCTGAAATACGTACTCACTCCTTTGTCATGGCTTTATGGCTTAGGAGTCCACTTGCGCAATAAGTTCTTTGATTGGGGTATATTTAAGGAGGTTTCTTTCGATGTGCCGGTAGTGGGTGTAGGCAATATTACTGTGGGCGGCACTGGCAAAACCCCCCATGTAGAGTATATTCTCGAATGCCTTCGGTATAAGAGAAATATTGCTGTTCTTAGCCGAGGATATAAGCGTAAGACCAAGGGGTTCATAATTGCTTCTGCCAAAAGCACTCCCGACAGCATTGGCGACGAACCTCTTCAGATTTATGAAAAGTTTGGAGGTACTGTTAAAGTGGCAGTTTGTGAAAGCCGTGTGAAAGGCGTACGTCAGCTGATTAAGGAATTTCCTAATCTTGACCTCATTGTGCTCGACGATTCATTTCAACATCGCTATATAAAGCCGAAGTTGAATATTATGTTGATGGATTATTCTCGCCCCATTTACGCAGATAATATTCTTCCTTTGGGTAGATTGCGAGAGAGTGTCCGTGCCATTGATCGTGCTGATATGGTGATCACTACTAAGTGTCCATCTACTATCTCTGCTCTCGATATGAGGATTGTTTCCAAGCATCTCAACCTCATGCCTTACCAGAAACTATATTTCTCATCGTTTGATTATGGCGGTCTAATCCCGGTTTTCCCTGACGAGTGCTTGAAGCGCGTTCTTATTACTGATATCACCGCAGAAGATACAGTACTTCTGCTCACAGGAATTGCTAATCCAAGACCTTTCGTAAATCATTTCCGCCAGTATCCTTTCAAGAAACGAGTGTTGCATTTCCCGGATCATCATGATTTTAAGAAATCTGACCTCAATGAAATTCTGACAAAATTTAATGCCGCTTCAGGAAAGAATAAATATCTCATCACTACGGAGAAAGATGCGATGCGCATATGCCACAATCCATACTTCCCCCATGAACTTATGTCTCATATCTTTTATATCCCCATTGGAGTAAACATGCTTGAGACAAATTTTGGCTACGATTTTGTCCCGGACCTCCTCCAAGCAATCGACCGCTAATAGA
>CAMWQF010000099.1 GCA_947176285.1 uncultured Porphyromonadaceae bacterium | reverse complement strand
AAGGGATGCCAAGATAGCGATGTATCTGCAGACTTAATGTCCATCGCGGATCCTGAAGCACACGCCTTACAGTCCGCATTATATTCGACTCTCGAATCTTCTTGTCTGCCACATAGCAAGGTTGCAGATACATAAGAGTTTTCTCACTTCTGCATGGCAATTCAAAATAATGATCTAAATCCTGACCGACATCTACGACTTTTATTTCATCTGCCCTGTCGACTTTTATTTCCGGATTGCCGATCATATCATCAATTCCTGACTTTGGAGATACAGTAACCCAATCTATGCCCACAGGCAAAGGATTGGTGCCATTTGTTTCTATTGCGATTTTCTTGCCTGTGGCTTGATGGAGGAGCCTAATGAATGCAGAATCAATCCATAACGAGGGTTCTCCTCCTGTCAAAATCACCCAATCTGCCTTATATAGGTTTACGGCATGAATGATGTCTGTATCATTCATCAACACTCCATCATTATGATGAGTATCGCAGAAAGGACATTGAAGATTGCATCCTGAAAAACGAATGAACACTGAGGGATAGCCGGTGTGATGCCCTTCGCCTTGCAATGAATAGAATATTTCGTTGATTCTTTTCATATCAATCTTCTTCATATGCAGCAATGTTCCCTTCCGATTCCTGCACTTCGCAACGATAGCATTCAGGAATAGAATCTACAATCCAGCGAGCAATATTTTCTGCAGTGGGATTAAAATGGAGCACGTCATTCAATATCGCATGGTCAAGTGTGCCGTTGACGAGTTCTTTGATTTTGGTGAAATCAACCACCATTCCCGATTCATTTAACTCTTTTGCCTTGCACTCCACCGTTATCACCCAATTATGCCCATGCAGACTTTTACATTTGCTCTCATATGGCAATGTAAGCCTATGCGCAGCCGAAATCTCAAGTCTCTTCTTTACGTAGTACATTAATATCTTCCCCTATATATTTTCAATTATACATTTATAAATCGACATCAATAATAGAAATGCAACTTTTAATCATTGATCTCGATTCCAGCATCACGCAAAGCCTCAAATCGCTCTACGCATGTGCCGCACTTTCCGCAATGTTTCTCCCCTCCCTTATAACAGGAGTAAGTTAGGTTATAGTCAACCCCGATCTTTTTGCCAATTCGAGCTATATCCGTTTTTGTGATATTGGTATAAGGCGCGTCTATCACTACTCCGTCATATGTACCCTGACAAATAGCCTCGCTCATAGCAGAAACAAATCCCGGACGACAATCCGGATAAATAGCATGATCTCCGCCATGATTAGCAAGCATCACTTTCTTAAGTCCTCTGCTTTCAGCAAGTCCGGCAGCCACCGCAAGCATGATACCATTGCGGAAAGGAACTACTGTTGACTTCATATTTTCATCAGCATAATGACCTTCGGGAATTTCTTCGCCTCCAATAAGCAACGAAGATTTGAAATATTTCCCCATAAAATCTAATGGAATCACAAGATGCTCTATATTAAGCATTTCACAATTTTTCTTCGCGCATTCTATCTCACGAGCGTTATGACGCGAACCATAGTCAAAAGTCACAGCCAGAGCAATCTGATCTTTTCTCTCATGAAGAAGGGTGGTAGAATCCATTCCACCACTAAGCACAATTACAGAATCTTTCATAGCAGTGTGTTAAAAATCAAGTTGAGAAATTCTTCTTTGCTTAGCCATTTCTTCATGCTCTGCATCTCCCCAATTGGCAAATGGATGTATGGAAATACCCCCTCTCGGCATGAACAGACCTTTCACTTCAATGTAGCGTGGATCCATAAGATCGCGAAGATCTTTCATTATTATATTCACACAGTCTTCGTGGAAATCTCCATGATTACGGAATGAAAACAGATAAAGTTTCAAACTCTTGCTTTCCACCATCCTAGTGCGAGGGATATAAGAAATCTTTATGTGTCCGAAATCCGGCTGTCCGGTCTTAGGACAAAGTGTTGTAAATTCAGGACAGTCGAGACGAACTACATATTCATTTTCGGGATGCTTGTTCTCAAATGTCTCGAGAAGTTGAGGTGCATAATCAGTGGGATACTTAGTTCCCTGATTTCCAAGAAGTGTAACTCCTTCAAGTTCTTTTTCGTTTCGCATAATAATGTTCATCAAAGGTGAATCATAAATCCGGTTTTTCCGGAGGCTATTGGAAAGACAGTCCAATGCCGACACAAAATTACAAAAAAATCCGCTATCTTACAATAGCGGATAAATATCAACTTCAAATTGTGTTTGTGAAAGTTATATCTATAATCTTACGCTTAAAGAATAATCATTGCCAAAAGATGAGCCACGACAGCAGCCACAAGCCCACCGATTGTGTGCGCTAAAATAGCCTTGGAAGTAAGATTGCGATAACCCATTGAATCGAGCATGGCGGTATGAGTGCTAAGGTAACCGCTCCAGCACATACCGATTGCTGTGAATACACATATAGCATTCCCGTCAACCCAACCTTCACTCACAAACTTTGGAAGCAAGCCAAGCGCTGCTCCGACTGCTCCAAGCGCAGTGATGGGAAATCCTATAAGATGAGGGTCATGGAATCCAAAGAGCCATTCAAACACTATATTGATTTTGCCTATTAGCCAGGGTAGCAATTCAATACCTTGATATGCGCTGCCATCATAGCCATTTTCTCCTGCGCCAAAAGTGAGCATCATCACCAGGGTAGAAATGACCAAAACTCCCGGAATTATTGCTAGCCCTACCTCTACACCACCCTTTCCTCCATCAAGCACAGCGTTAAGGATACGAGTAAACAGAGATTCTTCTTTGCTTTTACCCTCTTTCTCGGTCTCCTTAATTTCAGAATACACCTCATCAACTGCTTCCATATCGCGATATGAAGGATAAGAGCGAAGTATAAA
Source organism: uncultured Porphyromonadaceae bacterium (assembly GCA_947176285.1). Taxonomy (GTDB): domain Bacteria; phylum Bacteroidota; class Bacteroidia; order Bacteroidales; family Muribaculaceae; genus Lepagella. The sequence continues at coordinate 6,223 of CAMWQF010000099.1, read as the reverse complement.
ATGCTGCATGCAGCGAGTTGACACAATGCAACCTATTATGGCTCCCGCAAATCCTATTAACGGCTCTATGGTGTATCCAAGGCTTATCATGTAAATGATCACCAATAGCCCCATGCCAAATGCCGTTCCAAAATTTGTCAATGAAATAAATTGATATTTTTTGAAGTATTTGGCAAATTCCTTATCTTTAGAAATCGTTATAATTGCCGGATTATCAGAAAGAAATGTCATGACCCCACCAAGCGAGGCTACTCCGGGCAGGTTGAATACCGGCTTCATGATAGGATGAAGAATTTTTTGAAGCATTTCCACCACACCAAATTCTACAAGTATTCGTCCTAACGCTCCTGTAAGCACACATACTGCCATCAGAAAGAAACATGTATTGAGCAGAAGATCGTGAGCAGTAGCCATCATGGTCTTCATCATGGGCGCTAACCCCATCTTCATTGCAATGACTCCAAATATCACGAAAATCCATAAAAGACAGACAATTCCTCTTGTATAAGGATTTGTTTTCTTGGCTTTTGTAGCATTAGTTGCAGTATTTTCAGCCGGTCCTGAAGAGGCAGTCATTTTTATTTGATGTTAAGTAAATTCATATGCCAAGTCAATCCAATTGACCCATAGAATGTGTCTTTTTGCATTAGATCAGCCGGATTGTTATTTACACCGGCAGACGCAAATGCAGCGGCGTGCACTTTAAGAAGATGACGAGCCTTGATCAGAGGATACCATTCAGCGACAATCCCACCTATCACGAGCTGTGAACCTCTCGCTACTTCAGTCTTGTCAGTGGTATTGACACCACGGTTGCAGTCATAAGACATTTTTGCCGTAAACTTCCATTTTGAGAAGGGAGTCCATGCAATTTCACCCATAAAGGTATTATTCTTAAATATCCGATTTTCGGGATAGGTTCGGGTCATAAGGTCGACCAAGACGGTAATATTATCTTTAATCAAGAATTTATTGCCTAAGGCTACGTAATTACAATATTTACCTTTTTGATATTCTATTTCGTTGACAGACCAGATAGTCTCTAAACGAAATAAGTCGAAGATATTGTGAGAGCCACGCCACATAAGGTTGTAGGCATAGAGATTCCTATCCTGAGGAGTGGCAAATAAGCTCTGTGACACCTGAAAAGCAAGATGATCATTGGGAGTGAGTTGATAGCCTCCCGACACTCCAAATTGATAACACGCCACATTGGATATGAACAGATTCGGACACATTAGGTTGATCGGCGGCCTGTCATATTCGTATCCTCCGATCAGCACAATCTGTTTACCGGCACCTACATCAAACTTTCCAAACTTATAATTAATATCAAGAATATCGGTCTGATCCCAAAATGTGTTATCTTTGGGTGTTCTTGAAAAACGCTGTCGCCATGTATAAGTCAAACCCTCTGCCAGTTGGCCATGTGCTTTAAGAGCGATATATTTCCCTATAAAGCCCGTCTGAGTACGGTCGAGTGAACTCTTATGGTCTACTATTTGCCAATCCATTCGAGCCTCCACATCTAAAGATATAAGATGCTCTTCAGTTTGTTTCTGCTGAATACTGTCGGATGTCGTGGCGAAAAGCAACGATGACGATATCAAGAAGGATGCTGCAGCAGCGAATCTTTTCAGTTTCATAATTACAGGTTTAAAACGCAAAATCTAACAGGGCTTGCGAATTACGACACAAAATTAGAAAAATTATAGCATTCACACAAATTTTTAACTTGAATATTTCTTGAATTCTTTCCTTAAGAGAATTCAAAAATTTCGATTTGGAAATTTCGTATATTTTTTGTAACTTTGCGCGCAAAATAACAACCGCTAATCAAATAAAACACCATGACAGTAACCGATAGATTTTTAGAATTTATAAAATTCGATACCCAGAGCGACGAAGAGACCAATCTCACGCCATCAACACCGGGACAGATGACATTTGCTCGCCATCTTAAGACACTGGTAGAAGAAATGGGGCTTCAAGACATAACACTTGACGACAACGGTTACCTAATGGCCACCCTTCCTGCCAATACCGACAAGCCTCTTCCTGCTGTTGGATTCATTGCACACATGGATACTGCTCCTGATATGAGCGGACGCCATGTGAATGCCCGCATAGTAGAGAATTATGACGGCACCACTATAACGCTCAATGAAAAACTTAATATTTTCTTGAGTCCCGAAGAATTCCCCGAACTTCTCAATTATATCGGACAAGACCTTATTGTGACCGACGGCACTACCCTACTTGGTGCTGACGACAAGGCAGGAATCGCCGAAATTTTGACTGCCGTAGCACGCCTTCAGGCATCTCCGGAAGTAAAACATGGCAAGATACGCATTGCTTTTAACCCGGATGAAGAAATTGGCAAAGGCGCGCATAAGTTTGACGTAGAGCGTTTTGGTTGTGATTTTGCATATACTATGGATGGCGGGGCTGTCGGAGAACTTGAATATGAGAACTTCAATGCAGCATCTGCAAAAGTCACGATCAAAGGACGCAATGTGCATCCCGGCACTGCTAAACACAAAATGGTAAATTCAATAAGAGTTGCCAACCAGTTTATTCAGATGCTGCCTCGATGGGAAACTCCGGAGCATACTGAAGGATATGAAGGATTCTACCACTTGATCGGCATCGAAGGAAGCGTGGAAGAGACTGTGCTAACGTATATTATCAGAGATCATGATCGCGCTCGATTTGAAAGCAGGAAAAAAGAAATAGAACATCTTTGCCGTAAGACAAATATGGAACATCCGGGATGTTGCTCTGCTGAAATCAAAGACCAATATTACAATATGAGGGAGAAGATAGAGCCGGTGATGCACATCATTGAGATAGCGGAAAAAGCCATGCGTGAGGCTGGAGTCACTCCCAAGGTGCAACCTATTCGTGGAGGAACAGACGGCGCACAACTTTCATTCAAAGACCTTCCATGCCCTAATATCTTTGCCGGAGGAGAGAATATGCACGGCAGATATGAGTTCGTGTCGATTCAATCAATGGAAAAAGCGACAGATGTTATCTTCAATATAGCAAAGATAGTAGCAGAATAAAAATTTAATCATATTGTCAAATTGTCAGTTTGACACCTTGACACCTTGACACCTGACACCTTTGAACAAGTTAATTGTAGTGACGGGGCCTACGGCTTCCGGAAAGTCTGATCTTGCTGTGAAACTTGCCATTGAGCACGACACAGAGATTATTTCAGCCGATTCCCGTCAGATCTATAAAGGCATTCCTGTGGTCACCGCTGTTCCTGACGAAAGTCAGAGAATGGGGGTGACTCACCATCTATTGGAAATGCTTCCTTTAGACGCTTATTACTCAGCTGCTATGTTTGAGGCAGATGCCCTAAGGATAGCCAACGATGTATGGAAACATCGTGACACTGTGATTGTTTGTGGAGGATCGATGATGTATGTAGATGCTTTAATCAAAGGCATAGATGAACTCCCTACAGTTCCGGACTCTATCCGCATTCCTTTGATGGAAAAATGGAAAACAAATGGTGATGACTGGCTGCGAGACCGACTTAAAGAACTTGACGCGGAATATTACGCTATAGTTGACCTCGCTAATATGAAAAGAGTATTTCATGCTGTAGAAATATGCTTGGCAGCCGGAGTCTCATACACATCACTTCGAACGGGGAAAAGAAAGGAGCGAGATTTTGATATTGAAAAAATTGTGATCGAAATGCCGAGAGAGCAACTTTTTGACCGCATTAATCAAAGGGTTTTGAAAATGGTGGAAAATGGGCTTGAAGAAGAAGCAAGGAGGGTATATCCGATGCGACATCTAAATTCACTCAACACTGTCGGTCTCAAAGAAATGTTTGCATACTTTGATGGAACAATGGATTTTGAAACAGCGGTTGCTCGAATACAGAAAAACACACGCGTTTATGCAAAAAAACAGCTAACCTGGCTAAAAAAGGAAACCAATAATGGATAAGAATAAGATTATGAAATATGCGGCTGTTTTCCTGCTTATCATAGGAATTGCCTATTTCTGGAACCGTCTATCTCCTGGAGCGATAGATAAGAATTTTGACACTCCTCAGGAGAGCGAATCTGCTATCGACCTCAAAGAGTTAGATAAGGTGACTACACACAATGATATACCATCGGTCGTAAAAGAATATGAAGGCTTTACTGTAGACTTCAATCCTGAGAACAAGACACCAAACTATGTGGCTTGGATTCTTCAAGGCCATGAGACAGAAGGGGCGACTGCCCGCAGCAACAACTTCTGGACTGACCGAGAACTCGATGGGTGCCCGGATACCCGAGATTATTCCAGATCAGGATACGACCGCGGACATATGTGCCCTGCCGGAGAGCAAAAGTGGAGCGATGATGCCATGAACCATAGTTTCGTCATGGCAAATATTTGTCCACAAAAGCATGAACTCAACACCGGGGCTTGGAAAACACTCGAAGACAAGGAAAGAGTCTGGGCAAAACGAGACTCTGCCATTGTAATTATTGCCGGCCCTATTTATGACAAAACCGATAAGGAAACTATCGGCAAAAATAAAGTGCGTGTACCCTCTGCCTTTTTTAAGGTGCTTCTTGCACCATATAGTAATCCGATGAGAGCAATCGGATTTGTATATCCCAACATGAAATGCGAGGGAAATATGTCTAACTATGCTGTCACTGTAGATGATGTAGAAAAGATGACAGGATTTGACTTCTTCTCTTCGCTTCCCGATGATATTGAAAATGACATAGAATCCACCATGTCGTTTAAAGATTGGAACAGCAATAAGAAAAAAAATAAAACAGAGAAAGTTAATGAAAACGATCATAGATGATACAATAATGGCAGTTGCCACTCCGTCGGGAAAAGGGGCTCTCGCTATTATTCGACTTTCGGGAAATAAAGCATTTCAGATTGCTGACACCATATGGAAAGGTGCGAAACTAAGCAATGCCAATACCCATACTGCACATCTTGGCAATATCATAGACGAGAACGGAGATATTCTCGATCAGGCAGTAGCCACAATTTTCAAGGGTCCCAAATCTTTCACAGGTGAGGATGTGGTTGAGTTCTCACTTCATGGCTCTCCATGGATAATCCGGGAGGTCTGCAATCTTCTGCTCCGCAATGGAGCAAGAGGAGCCGGACCTGGAGAATTTTCCCGACGCGCATATCTCAACGGACGTATGGATCTTGCATCTGCGGAAGGAGTTGCCGACTTAATCGCCTCGTCCTCAAGAGCGGCACATCGCCTTGCCATACAGCAAACTCGAGGTACTTTCTCAAAGGAATTCAATGAACTCCGAGACAAACTTATCGAACTTGCATCTCTGCTCGAACTTGAACTTGACTTTTCGGAGGAGGATGTGGAATTTGCCGACCGAAGCCGACTTATAGAGATAGCCACTCTCCTACTTTTGAAAATCGATCGTTTGACCGCTTCTTATGCCACAGGACGTGCTATAAAGGAGGGAGTACCGGTAGTAATCGCAGGAATGCCTAACGTAGGTAAATCCACTTTGCTCAATGCTTTACTACAGGAAGACAAGGCTATTGTATCTGATATTCCCGGCACCACTCGCGACATCATTGAAGACACTTGCGAGATAGAAGGGGTATTATTCCGATTTATTGACACAGCGGGACTGCGCGAATCTTCTGACAAGATAGAAGCCATTGGAATTGAGAGGGCACGTCAACGACTTGGCAAAGCATCCATTGTGCTTTGGCTGATAGACCCACTCGCTCCTATAGGAGATCAGATTGCTGAAATGAATGCCACATTGAAAGATCTTTCTCCAGAACAGAAAATAATTCCGATCATAACCAAGATCTCTTTACCGGAAGTATCTGATTCGCATGTTGAATCCATGCAGAAATATTTAAACACTGTTTTGCTGAAAGAGGAATCTTCCAAAAGCATTCAAAATATTGTGAAGATCTCTGCCACAGAAGGCAATGGACTCGAAACCCTTCGCGAAACTTTAAAGAAAGTTTCCACAAGCGAGTTCGACCCTGAAAAAGAATTGCTTCTCACCAACGCCCGCCATTATGGCGACCTATTGAGAGCCGGTCAAGCGCTCCGAAGAGCCCTCGACCAGATGCAAGCCGGAGCCAGCGCCGACTTCATCGCCATGGACATCCGCGAAGCCACCTCAGCCCTCTCCTCCCTCACCGGCACCATCACCACCCCCGACCTCCTAAACTCCATCTTCTC
>CAMWQF010000098.1 GCA_947176285.1 uncultured Porphyromonadaceae bacterium | reverse complement strand
GTGGAGACTCGGGTTCGAGTCCCGGATCGGCTACAAAGACCAATACTCGAAGAGTGTTGGTCTTATTTTTATATCATATATAGAATAATTATGGCAAGTATATTGGAACGCTTGGAGGGACTTGATGCGAAATTTGAGGAGATTTCCACTTTGATCACAGACCCATCCGTAATAGCAGATCAAAAAAGATACGTAAAGTTGACAAAGGAATACCATGATTTGGAAAAGATTCTAAAGTCTGCAGAGCGTTATCGCACTACCCTATCCAATATTGAAGAAGCTAAGGAAGTGATAGCGGACGAAAGCGACGAGGAAATGAGAGCGCTTGCCCGCGAAGAACTTGACGAGGCACAACGTCAGCTTCCGAAACTCGAGGAAGAGATCAAATTGCTAATGATTCCACCGGATCCTGATGACTCAAAAAATTGCGTTGTGGAGATCAGAGGAGGCACAGGTGGCGACGAAGCCGCCCTCTTTGCCGGAGATTTATTCCGCATGTACCAGAAATTTGCCGAACGCAAAGGATGGGCTCTTTCAATAAGCAATACATCAGAAGGAGCAGCCGGTGGTTTTAAGGAAATAGTATTTACATTGACCGGCGATGGAGTATACGGAATAATGAAATATGAGAGTGGTGTGCATCGAGTACAAAGGGTTCCCGTGACAGAAACACAGGGACGGGTGCACACTTCGGCGGCTACCGTGGCTGTATTGCCGGAAGCGGAAGAGTTTGATGTCGAGATCCATGAAGGAGAAATCAGGTGGGACACATTCCGTTCAGGTGGAGCCGGGGGGCAGAACGTGAATAAGGTTGAATCAGGCGTACGCCTTCGATATAACTGGAAGAATCCCAACACGGGAGTGGTGGAAGAGATATTGATAGAATGTACAGAGACGCGAGATCAGCCAAAGAATAAGGAACGTGCTTTGTCGAGACTCCGTACATTTATCTATGACAGGGAGCATCAGAAATATCTTGACGACATTGCATCCAAGAGAAAGACAATGGTCAGCACCGGCGACCGGTCTGCAAAGATCAGGACATATAATTTCCCACAAGGACGCATGACCGACCATCGCATCAATTATACGGTCTATAATTTGGGCACGTTTATGGATGGTGACATACAGGAATGCATCGACCGCCTTATTGTTGCCGAAAATGCTGAGAAGTTGAAATCTTCTGAGATATAACAAAAAAAGTCGCTTAAAAAGCGACTTTTTTTGTAGCGGGATCGAGAATTGAACTCGAGACCTCCGGGTTATGAATCCGACGCTCTAACCAACTGAGCTATCCCGCCATTCATTAGAAACATATGGCTTGCAGGACTTATCCCCTGTTTGCGAGTGCAAAATTACTACATTTTTTTCAACTGACCAAATTTTTCACTCTCTTTTTTCAAAAAAATTGAGAATAATTATTACTCTTTAGAATCCGAGACGTGTCCAACATGAAGTATAACACTGATTGTCAAGACATAATACACCATAGATCAAGAAGAGGTATTAAATTAAGACTTCTTCAATTGATCACACTTGCATCAATCAAATATTTTTCGTAAATTTGCAAGTTAGAAAAACAACTTAAATAATGAAACAATTATTCATTACAACTTTAATAATCGCATGTGCATTATCAGCAAAAGGGCAATTACCGGAATGGATAATACCAGCTGAATGCAAATCGATAGACATAAAAGCCAACAACATAGTTGAAGGAACTGTTGGCATCAACCACAACCTTTGGAATATGGATGGGAAAAGACTCTTTTCCACGGTGGATAATATCCATGATTTCAGCAGTGACGTTGCCACTATACAAATCACCAACACCAATAAACTATCAGGTTTTGTTGACACTGAAGGCAATTTTATAGAACTGCCTCAGGTGGATATTGCTTTTGATTATCCATATTTCGAGGATAATTTTCTTGTGGCAAAACAGAATGGGAATTACGTGATGTATCATAAAATTGGAGAAGAGATCAATCTTCCGGCTATCCAGACGTTGTATCCATACAGCAATGGATTCGCCACTTTTTATGCTTATCAGCAACCGGATAAGAAAAAGAATCCATATTTCAATCTGCTCATGGCGGATGGGAATCCTATCAAGAACTTTGTGATAAAGGAGAATGACAAAACGAAAGTAGTCGAACCGAAAGACATCAGTTTCATGTCAACAGTCGGCTCAGATACTTGGAGAGCCCTTGCCGTAATAAAAAACAAATTATACTGGTTTGACACGTTCGAGATGTATCTGATACCTATAACGATAGAAGACGAGAATAAGAAAAAGCAACTTATGCTTGAATCAAGCAAGACGCTTAGCATGACTGAATTTCCAACCGATTCTTTTACTATCACAGCAAAATATGGCAAAGACAAAACGATAGATTTCAAATTTGACAATCTTTTGAGGTTAATGCCCAACAACGGGAACACACCTGCCCCAAAGGGTCCTAACAACCCTTTCACTCTACCCTCTTTCAGTTCAACACTCTCTACATATTCAGAGGGGAACTATAAGGGATTAATAAATGCCCAAAACGACACACTACCTGCACAATTTGAAGAAATTGGCTTAAGATACGACAATAAAGCATTTGCAAAGATGAATGGCAAATGGGGTGTGGTAGAACTTATTCCTGATTGCGACTACTCAATCAGCATCAATGATGGAAAAGACATCTCATTTGAACATCATACTACAGATGCCAAACTGAAAATTGAGTTCCCTTCGCGCATAGATGCTAATAAAGTTTCAATTGATTTTCCAAAGTCATCGGGTATTCATATCGATGAGGCAAGTAGAGTTGCCATTAATTCAGATAAAGGAAACAAAGTGGTATATGACTGCACACTCGAAATTCCTTTGGAACTGACAGATACTATAAGCACGACATCTTATGGACTCGGTACAGTCACTGTAGACAATGTAAGACTTCCATCCAGAGACATACTTGTCAATGCAAAATATGAAAATAACTTTTCCATAGATATACCCAATACAAATGCACATATTTCTAATGGTGAAGTTGCCTTTGAAATAAGAATCCAAGATCATAATGATGCCAAGAAGTATCCATACGAATTTTCATTTGGGTCAAAACAATTTATTGATTCAAAGTCAATAGTGACTTCGCATCAAAAGTTGGAAGAAAATTGTTATGTGTGCTTCGTAGAGGTCGCCGATCTTAAAGCAGGATTCAATCAATTTGAAATAGAAATTACGGAAGAAGGATGTCCTACTCTGACCTTCCCTATCCAAATAGACTATTCAAATGTCAAGAAAAAAGAAAAAGCCACAATCATTGACCTAAGCAAAGATCAAAATGACGATGAATCCCTACTCGATGTCAGCAAAGACTAATTCGAGAAAGACCCTCCTAATAAAAAATAGTATGCGTACAAGACTTGACTACGTGCTTGAGAGTTTAAAGACGGCAGCTATAGTCGTTGGGCTTATTGTTTGCATGGGTTGCAGTACCGGGATTGAGAGCACTAAGAAAATAAAGATGTCTAAGGAAGATGTCAAGCTTATGGTCAAGACTGCAGAACAGGCTTACACAGAAAGCCTACAGGGCTCTCCCCTCTCCTCATGGAAAGACGGGAAAGAATTTCTTGCAATGAGCGACCGAACACTCTATATATTTGAGCCAACCGGACTAACCAACAATCTATCAGGACAAGCCTTGAAAGGGAAAACTCTCATCTTCAAAGGAACTGACAGTTATCAGACTCCTGATCTGAGGGAAGAATGCATATTGCTTTTCACCGACGGGCAGCAGACATACCGCTACCGCACCGGAAAACCGACTGCCATTGCGATGAAAGAGATCGAGAGCAGCAAATTGCCATTGATGTCTGACTTGGATCTCATATCTCAATGGAAAGAAAAACTAATGGGGCAGACTTTATGGACGAAGAGCAACCTATGGTATGACGAAAAAGGAGACAGATGCTCAGGTCAGAAATTTGCGAAGATCATTATTTCAGATGTAGTTCCAGCTACCGGTGACTTTCCTATGAAAGTAAAAATTAAAGAAGAAAGTGGGAAAGATGCTTTTATGCAGTTGAACTACACATCAGATGCGTATGACAGCCGGAACTTTGCTTCACTCTTCTTCCTATCCGATCCAAAAGCAAAATACCCTAAAATCTCAGAAGACAACTGGACTCTTATTAAGGATGGGAAAGTAGGTCTGGGAATGACGAAAGAGGAATGCAAACTTGCTATCGGCAATCCAGATGAAGTGAATGCCGGGCACACCCACTCCCAGACTATGGACATGTGGCAATACGCCAATGGAACATACCTGATGTTTACAGACGGACTATTAACACGATTCAGACAATGACGATAGAATATAATAAAGACCTGACTGACCTGACCACATTCAAGGTACCAGCCCAGTCTGATATTTTTGCCGAATATGAGAGTGAAAAAGACCTCTTGGCACTTACTCGCACCCCGGAATTTATGGAGAATGAGTATCTTCATATCGGAAGCGGCTCCAACCTGCTGTTCCTTAATAAATTTAAGGGGATAGTGCTCCATTCGCTCATAAAGGGAATCAAGAAGTATGTAAAGGATAAGGATAATGTCTTTGTAATAGCCGGTGCCGGCGAAAAGTGGACAGACCTCGTAGAATGGTGCATAAGCCATGGAATAGCAGGACTGGAAAATATGGCTGGAATCCCGGGGGAAGTTGGAGCATCAGCCGTGCAAAATGTCGGGGCATATGGAGCTGAAGCGGGAGACTTCATCCATTCCGTAGAATGTTTTGACACCATCACCAGAAAGAAAGTTCTCCTTAAGAAAGAAGATTGCAGATTTGGCTATCGCGACTCAATATTCAAGCATAAGGCAAAAGGGAAACTTATTGTGCTTCAAGTAAGTTATCGACTTAGATATGACATCTATGCCAGCAATCTTGAATATGCTCCGTTAAAACAGTTTGCTGACAATCTGGGTAGAACACCCACTATATGGGAATTAGCAGAAGAAGTGTTCAGACTTCGGGACAGCAAACTCCCCAATCCTTCAGAAATCGGAAGTGCCGGGTCATTCTTCAAGAATCCGGAGGTGAACAAATACTTTTTTGATCAAGAAATCAGACCCAGGGGAATAGAAATGCCGGAATATCCTTCAAGTCAAGAGGGAAAAGTAAAACTTTCCGGAGCATGGCTAATCGACCATGCCGGACTAAAGGGTGCTAAAACAGGAGGTGCTGAAGTTTGGCAGAAGCAGCCGCTCGTATTAGCAAACACCGGTGGTGCCACCGGCAAAGATGTCGCGGAACTTGCCGAACATATCAAAAATACTGTAAAATTAAAATATGGCATAGAACTCCGCCAGGAAGTGAATTACATTGATTCTTCCATCAAGGTGACAGTGCTTGGAAGCGGAACGTCAAAAGGTATTCCGGAAATCGGATGCACATGTCCGACTTGCCTATCTACCGATCCTAAAGACAAAAGATTGAGAGCATCCATTCTTGTTGAGACTCATGGAATGAGAATCCTTATAGATGCCTCGCCCGACCTTCGCCAGCAAGCGCTTCGCCATGGGCTGAGCCAAATCGATGCCATACTTCTCACCCATCAGCATTACGACCATGTGGGAGGAATCGACGATGTCAGACCATTCTGCATTGAAAACGACCTTCCAATCTATACTAATCCTCAGACTGCAAGAGACCTGAGAAAGAGAGTGGACTATTGCTTCAGAGATAATCCCTATCCCGGAGTGCCAAAATTAGATCTTCATGAGATAGAATGCATGCCATTTATGATAAATGGCCTTAAGATTGAGCCTATTGAAGTGATGCACGGAAGTCTTCCAATCTATGGATATAGAATAGGAGACTTCGCTTATGTCACTGACATAAAGACTATATCTGAAGAGGAAAAAGAAAAACTGAAAAACCTTGAAGTGCTTATCCTCAGTTGCCTGAGAGTGACTCATGAGCATTTCGCCCATTTGATACTGCCGGAAGCACTTGCCCTAATTGAGGAATTAAAGCCAAAACGATGTTATCTCACTCATGGCTGCCACAATCTGGGCAAACATGAAGATATATCCAAGATATTGCCTCAAGGGGTAGAATATGCGTATGACGGGGAAGTCATAACAATAGAATAACTAAATAATCTTATACATCATGAGTAACGGAAACTTTTCACTAAAAGTAAGACTCGCCATACTGAGTTTCTTGGAATTTGCCGTATGGGGAGCGTATCTTACATCGCTTGGCAACTACTTGGGAAGAGTAGGATTGGCCAACGACATCAAATGGTTTTATGCAGTCCAAGGCATAGTATCTATCTTCATGCCTGCCATAATCGGCATCATAGCCGACCGCTGGATCCATGCCCAAAGAATGCTTAGCCTATGTCATCTTATTGCAGGATTATTCATGGGAGCAGCCGGTATTTATGGCATGATGGCCGGAGACAACGTAGAATTCCACGTCATCTTCTGGCTCTATGCAATGTCGGTGGCATTTTTCATGCCTACAATCGGACTGAGCAACTCCGTTGCATATTCCGGACTGACCAAGGCAGGACTCGACACAGTGAAAGAATTTCCACCGATTAGAGTATTCGGCACAGTCGGTTTCATATGCGCTATGCTCTTTGTCAACTTCACCCAATACCAGACCAATTATTGCCAGCTTATCACTTCTGCTATCTTAAGCGGCGTGCTTTGTCTCTACGCATTGACACTTCCGGATTGCCCCACCAACAAGGCTGCATCGGGATCACTTGCCGATACTCTTGGGCTCAAAGCATTCTCCTTGTTCAAGCAAAAGAAAATGGCAGTATTCTTCATATTCTCCATGCTTCTCGGCGTGAGCCTCCAGATCACCAACGGCTATGGAAATATCTTCATCACATCCTTTAAGGATGTGGCAGAATTTGCCAATACATGGGGAGCCCAGAATGCCAATGCTATGATTTCACTCTCACAAATGTCAGAGACACTGTGCATTCTGCTTATCCCATTTTTCCTCAAAAGAATTGGTATCAAGGGAATGATGTTGATGTCAATGTTTGCGTGGGTAGGACGATTTGGATTTTTCGGACTCGGCAATCCCGGCGATCTGGTATGGCTCTTTATCCTATCGATGATTGTATATGGCATTGCTTTCGATTTCTTCAACGTGTCAGGTTCATTATACGTAGACCAAGAAACAGATCCGTCAATCAGGAGTTCGGCACAAGGACTTTTCATGATTATGACCAACGGACTTGGCGCAACAATAGGTACTCTTAGCGCCGGAGCCATTCTTGAAAAATTCGTGTTCACCCAGCCCGCAGGAATGCCACAGATAGAAGGATGGCACACGAGTTGGCTCATCTTCGCTGCCTATGCGTTCGTGGTAGGCGTTCTTTTCGCCATTATCTTCAAAGAAAATAAGAAAGATTCCATCAGCAAAAGCGAGGCGGCTGACAAGAACGGGCTTGCCGCCGGAGGCATCATTGACGACAAAGACCAAATGTAATGATTCAGTTTTTTTCACCGGATATCGAAACGACAGGAGTGCTTCCCGAAGCAGAATCGGGACACTGCTGTCGGGTTCTTAGGATGAAGGAAGGTGACAAGATTTTTGTCACCGATGGCAAAGGGCATAGATTTGAATGCGTCATCCTTGATGCTCATCCAAAGCACACAGCAGTAGAGATCCTCGCCATGGAAGAAATAAAACCTTGGTGGGGATTCCGCCTTGAACTGTGTGTAGCCCCATCCAAGAACATGGACAGGATAGAATGGCTTGTGGAGAAAGCGGTTGAAATAGGAGTCGACAAAATAATCCTGATGAAATGCCGGCGTAGTGAACGCAAGAACTTGCGCATTGACCGACTGGAAAAGATCGCATTATCTGCAATGAACCAGTCGCTGAAGGCAAACCGACCTGAAATAGTGAATCAGGTAGCATTCAAAGAGATCATTTCTGATGATTTTTCTGGTTTCAAATGTCTTGGATATTGCGATGATGCATTTCCATTACGCAGTTTTGCAGAAGAATATAAAGGCGGTGATGTCCGTATCCTTATAGGTCCGGAAGGGGATTTCAGTCCTGAAGAGGTGGAGATGGCAGTCAAAAATGGATACATGCCGGTAACATTTGGGGGCAGCCGCCTCCGATTGGAAACAGCTGCCCTCTATGCGGCAGTCGCAGCCCATGTAGTGGGCGACAACTTCAGATCTTAGGATTTAGGATTGTCAATTACCATAGGAGATGGTAGTCCGAATACGCTTTCTCCATCAGGAAGTTGGCGACTCATCAGTCCTTCCTGAACAGCGGCTCGACTTGATTCTCTTTCGTATACGAACAAGTTGAATTTCGTCAGCATCACTGCCACATGTTCAAACACTGCAGACTGAATGCCCTCGAAAGGAATCCACTGAGAAGTGCTTGTGAAGCAATACACCTGGAATGGAATGCCCTGAGCCGTCTGCTGGAGAGTATTGACAAAGAGGTCGTCTACTTGCGATATATTTGGATTGCTCTGTAGCCACATCTTCATATAAGCACGGAACATACCGAGGTTTGTGTCGATAGTGCCATCCGCAAGTCCTTCAGGATTTTTCACACAGTATTCCTTTCCGGCTGCCTTCTGTGCCTGCTTCTTGGCAATCCAATCCTTCATGAGTGGAATTTCAGAAATTTTAGCCAACAATTCAGGAGTGGCTTCCACTACACTTTCGCTTGCAATCAGATAAGTACGTGCAATGCGTCGAGTATTACTTTCCTGCATAGGAAGGTAGGTGGTAAAGGAGCCGGTGATTAGATTATAAGGAGGCACCGAAGTGACAGTCTTATCCCAATTCTGCACCTTTACTTCAGTCAGAGACACTCCGATGACAGTACCATTCGCATTTGTGCCATCCACCGCGATCCAGTCGCCAACATGGACTGAATCATTTTCAGACAACTGCACACCGGCTACAACTCCAAGAATTGAATCCTTAAACACCAACATCAACACTGATGCAAATACCCCGATTCCGGCGAGAAGAGTGCCCGGAGATTTATCAACTAAAATCGAGACTGCAATAATTGCAAATAGTATCCAGATAAGACCACAAATCAATTGCACAAGACCATTAAGCGGAAGATGCTTCTTATTTTCTC
>CAMWQF010000097.1 GCA_947176285.1 uncultured Porphyromonadaceae bacterium | reverse complement strand
CAGCACTACTACGTTTGACTAGTGCGGCAGAGGTGAAAAGGCACCGGCTCTTAGAGAAGAATTTATACGGAGTCTAAATTTTTAAGTTATTAATTATACAGGGAAAATTATGTTGAAGATCGTCAGTTTGGTGTTTGTAGGCTTAGAACTTCTCTTGTTCTTTTTTGAGTCAGACCTCTTCTCTTGGAATAATCGTCCAACTGATCGTCGCAAACATCACAACCAATGGTGAAATATCGTGCTTCCGGATTGGAAATGTAGAGTCCGCTTACGGTGGATGACGGGCGCATTGCGCCATTTTCAGTCAGTTCTACCCTCTTGCCGCTTTCCGGCTCGAGAATCTCAAATATTTCTTTGTTGAGAAGTTGGTCCGGAAGCATCGGATATCCCATAGCGGGGCGTATTCCTCTGAATTCGCCACGAAGAATGCGCGCTGTGTCAAATTCTTCATCAATTGAATATCCCCAATATTTTTTCCTTACTAAATAGTGCATCAATTCCGAGGATGCCTCGGCAAGACGATCTGCGAGCGATTGCAAAATCAATGCTCGATAAGAATCCCCGGCTTCCTCATATTTCTTTCTCAATTTGGCTATATACTGTCCGGCTCCTACCATAAAGACACCGACAAAATCCTCATTAGAATTTATATAATCCGAAACAGAGCGACAATTGCTGTCTGCTATCTGTTGTCTTAGAGTAGGAATCTTGTGTCCTCCAACAATAATATCATCATCAACAGAGTATGCTCTAACAATTTTCACAATACCAAAACCATCATATTCTCCGCTTTCTGATATTTTATTGAGCATACCGCGTGCATCATTAATCAGGCGAACAGATTCTGAATCAGAATCACATCCACACTTACATCCTTGTCCATGTAAGCCCCAAGCATGAAGCAGCATTTTCCAATTGATCAGTGGTGTTAGTTCTTCTATTGAAAAATTCTTTACTGCTATCTTATCCACGCCACAAATCGGCTCAGGAGAGCGGTATGAGTCATTTACATTTTTCCTTCCTTTAATTCTTGCTTCCTCTAATGGCAAATACTTTTTGACAGAGGTAGAGTATGATTCACGCAGAGAGCGTTGCTCTTCCTGAATTGAGGCTATATAATCTTTCTTTTCGGATTTATCAAGCAATTTGGCTGCAGCAATAGGATTTTGCGAAGCATCTCTCATATGCACTACCGGTCCGGTATAGACCGGGGCAATTTTTAAGGCAGTATGAAGAGGCGAGGTAGTTGCTCCTCCAATAAGAAGAGGTATTTCGAGTCCGGCCTTAGCCAAAGCTTCAGCAGTGGCTGCCATTTCTGCAAGAGATGGCGTGATGAGACCTGAAAGGCAGATGATATCAGGTTGCTCTTTAATGGCTGTAGCAACGATGTCTTCTGCTGGAACCATTACTCCAAGATCGATCACATCAAAATTATTGCATGCCAGCACGATGGAAACAATGTTCTTGCCAATATCATGGACATCTCCTTTAACCGTTGCGAGCAATACTTTCCCGGCTTTGTTTGCTCCGATTTTAGTAGATTCTGCGACAAGTTTAGGCTGAAGGATGTCAACAGCCATTTTCATTACTCTTGCAGTCTTCACTACTTGGGGGAGGAACATTTTTCCTTCACCAAACAATGCTCCTACCCTTTTCATGCCTTCCATCAATGGACCCTCAACTATGTCTACCGCTTTCATTTCGGAAGAAAGCAGTTCCAGATCCTCCTTTAGGAAATCATCTTTGCCGGCTATCACAGCATCCGTCACTCGTTTTTCTACGGGAACTGACAAATCTCTTTCGGAATCGGAAGATTTTGATTTTTCCATTGACTTATCTGTCATAGCATATTCAGCAAGAGCATCAGAAGCCTCCGGGCGTCGAGCAAGGACTACATCTTCAATGAGCGAACGCAAAGCCGGATCTATTTCATCATAGGTCATTGCTGAAGCCGGATTCATAATAGCCATGTCAAGACCTGCTGCAATGGCATGATATAGAAAAACAGTGTGCATGGCTTCCCGAAGTGCGTTTTTGCCCCTGAACGCAAACGACAGATTGCTGATGCCACCACTTGTACGGGCTCCCGGAAGATTATTCTTCACCCATCTTACTGCTTCGATAAAGTCAATGCCATAGCGGGAATGCTCTTCAAGACCGGTTGCCACAGCCATTACATTGACATCAAATATGATATCTTCACCTTTAAAACCGCACTTATCAGTCAGAATTTGATAGGCTCGGTCACAAACTTCAATCTTTCTTTGATAAGTGTCGGCTTGTCCGATTTCATCAAAAGCCATTACAATTACAGCCGCCCCAAGTTCTCTAATGCGCTTTGCCTTCGCTATGAATGCATCCTCTCCTTCCTTTAAAGAGATAGAATTGACAATTGATTTGCCTTGAAGGTTCTTAAGTGCTGACTCTACAACTTCCCAGTTGGATGAATCCACCATAACAGGCACTTTTGCCACTTCCGGTTCAGAAGCATAAAGCCTCAGAAAATGCACCATTTCTTTTGCCGCATCAAGAAGAGGGTCATCCATATTGATATCTATCACCATAGCCCCGTCTTCAACTTGTTTTGCTGCGATTACTATTGCCTCATCATAATTCTTTTCTTTAATCAAACGAAGGAATTTCCGAGAACCTGCCACGTTGCAACGCTCACCGACCACAAGAAAATTATTCTCCGGGCACACTTCTACCCTTTCGAGTCCGGAAATTCGCAATGCCTTCTCTAATTTGTGAGGCTTATGGATTATATTATAAGAACCGGATGAATTTCCAGACAACTCTGAAACAATAAAGGTGTCTATAAAATTTCGTAGTGCCGCAATATGTTCAGGTGTTGTTCCGCAGCATCCTCCTACAATATTTGCAAGAGATTCATAAAATACGGGGGTTAATTCCTCTACAAATTTTTTTGGATCGACATCATATCTGCCAAGAGCATCTGGAAGTCCGGCATTTGGATGAACTGAAATAAATTTTGAAGTACTTTTCCCAAGTTCCTTTAGATGAGTGATGATATCTTTTGGACCGAAACTGCAGTTAAGCCCGAGACTGACTACACATGGGTAGTCTTCTACAGATGTGGCGAATGCCGGAAGAGTCTGACCGCTTAAAGTGCGTCCGCTTTTGTCAGAAACTGTTGCTGAAACCATGATAGGAAGTTCTCTTCCACATTCTTTCATGGCTTTGTGAGCGGCATCAAGACCCGCTTTTAAGTTTAGAGTGTCAAAGACTGTCTCAAACAGCAAAATGTCTACTCCCCCTTCAATGAGACCTATTGCCTGATCTAAATAGGCTGTATAAAGGTCGTCATAAGTGATATTGCGATTAGCCGGATCTGTGACATCTGGACTCATTGTGGCTGATTTATTCGTAGGACCAATGGACCCGGCTACGAATACCTTGCGATCAGCATGTGAAGTGATAAAATCGTTAACGGCTTTTTTTGCTATAGAAGCGCCGGCTCGGTTTATCTCACGTATGAGAGATGAATCGTCGTGTAGAGAATAATCTGCCATTGAGATTGCATTGGCATTGAATGTGTCGGTGCTTATGATATCCGCACCGGCTTCAATATATGCCTTATGAATCTCTTCGAGTATATCAGGACGAGTAAGGCATAAAAGATCATTGCATCCGGAAAGCCGAGATGGATGATTCTCAAATCTACTTCCTCTGAAATCGCATTCCGTCAGAGAATAACGCTGAATCATTGTGCCCATAGCGCCATCAAGCACCAATACTCTTTCCCTTAATATGCCAAAAAATTCTTTAAGATTCATCTTTTATATTCTTTCATTGAGTTTCAGAACTCTTTACTACATTATATTTCAATCCTCGATTGTCGCTCTTGAAGATTGAATTAGAATATTTTTTCCGCAATGCGGGCAACTCCATCGCTTATGCCCATAGTATAGAAATGTATTCCGGGAACGCCTCTTTCAATAAGTTCCTCACACTGCTTGATACACCAGTCAATACCGATTTCCTTTGCATCTGCATCACTATTGCAATCGCGTATTTGAGAGGCTAAAGCTTCCGGAATATCCGTCCTGAACACTTTAGGCAACACTGTCAATTGTTGCTTACGATAAAGCGGTTTGATACCCGGAATAATAGGAACGTTGATTCCTTCTGCTCGGCAACGATCTACGAAATTGAAATATTTTTGATTGTCATAAAACATCTGAGTTATCAGATAGTCTGCTCCATTATCAACTTTCATTTTGAGATAATGGATATCCGATTCCATGTTGGGAGCCTCTTCATGCTTTTCAGGATAGCATGCCATTCCATATGAAAATGGAGTCTCAATTCCTTGGATGCTCATATCTTCAAGTCCGATACCTTTATTGAAGAGATTTATCTGATGCTGAAGGTCGGTAGCATGTTCGTGATAGTTTTCTTGTTCCGCATTAGAAATAAACTCACGCTTGTCGTCACCGCGTAGAAGCATTAGGTTGTTGATTCCAAGGAAATTCAGATCGAGAAGCGCATACTCTGTCTCTTCTTTCGTAAAGCCACGGCAAATGATGTGAGGCACAGGAATGAGCCCATATCTGTTTTGTATAGCGGCAGCAATGGCGACTGTTCCGGGACGTTTTACTACGCTTACCCTCCGGTGAGTTCCATTCGGAAGAGGCTTATAGATATATTCACTGTGATGAGATGTGATATTGACAAACTGAGGGTCAAATTTCTTCAGTCGGTCAATGATATCAAATACTTTATATATACTGTTACCCTTCAATGGAGGGAGAATCTCAATCGAAAAAAGAGGTTTTTTCCTGCTTTCGATTACATCAATAATCTTTTTCATTTTCACCTGCTGTAATTTAAAGCGTGAAATTAATAAAAATTTTCGACAACAACAAGTAACACTCTTAATATTTGCTAAATAATACTCAAATAAGTGGCTGATGAATCAAACTAATGTCAAATCACTATAAAACCCCCGACTTTCAAAAGGAATGTCGAGGGTTTTCAACTTAGTTGTTATGTAATTCTTCTTTAAGGAATCTGGAGGTCGGAGTGTCAAGTAGTGACATCTCTTCGGGTGTGCCACACGCTACTAAACGTCCTCCATCTTTTCCCCCTTCCGGACCCATCTCAATGAGCCAGTCTGCTGATTTTATCACGTCGAGGTTATGTTCTATCACAACCATAGTGTTGCCCTTGTCTACGAGTTTATTGATGACTCCAAGTAGAACTTTTATATCTTGAAAATGAAGTCCGGTCGTGGGTTCGTCAAGTATGAACAATGTGCGACCTGTATCCTTTTTAGCAAGTTCAGTGGCAAGTTTAACACGCTGGTTCTCCCCTCCACTCAATGTGCTCGATGGTTGCCCAAGTTTAATGTAACCGAGACCAATCTCTTGCAACACCTTAATTTTCTTTAGAATAGATGGCACATTCTCAAAAAATTCCACTGCTTGATTGACGGTCATTTCCAAGACATCAGATATAGATTTCCCTTTATAACGCACCTCAAGTGTTTCCCTATTGTATCTCTTGCCATGACATTCCTCGCAAGGCACAAGCACATCCGGAAGGAAATTCATCTCAATGGTACGATAACCATTTCCCTTGCAAGTCTCGCAACGACCACCGCTGACATTAAATGAGAATCTACCGGGTTTGTAACCTCGTATCTTAGATTCAGGGAGTTCCATAAAAAGTTTACGGATGTCAGTGAAAACTCCGGTATATGTTGCAGGATTCGATCTTGGAGAACGTCCGAGAGGAGATTGATCGACTGTCACAACCTTATCAATATTCTCTATTCCCTCTATTTCTTTATATGGAAGCGGAGCGGTATTCGACCTATAGAATTTCTGGCTTAATATTGGCTGCAGCGTAGCATTCACAAGGCTTGATTTCCCGGAACCGGACACTCCGGTGACGCATATGAATTTTCCTAAAGGAAACTCGACATCCACATCTTTCAGATTGTGGCCTGTAGCTCCTTTGATAGTCAAGTTCTTTCCGTTTCCTTTCCTCCTTTCAGTCGGAATCTCAATAGATTTCTCGCCATTAAGATATGAGGCTGTCAAGGTATGGGTCTTTTTCATCTCGGATGGTGTGCCTTGAAACACTACATTACCACCTTTACGTCCTGCTCCCGGACCTATATCGACAATATAATCAGCCTCATTCATTATATCCTTGTCGTGCTCCACAACTATAATGGAATTCCCATTGTCGCGAAGTTGCTTAAGGCTATTGATAAGTCGCTCATTATCTCGCTGATGAAGGCCAATGGAAGGCTCATCGAGAATATAGAGCACATTGACGAGTTGGCTGCCTATTTGGGTTGCCAATCTGATACGTTGGCTCTCCCCTCCTGATAGAGAGGAACTTGGACGATTGAGTGATAGATAATCAAGCCCGACGTCTAGAAGAAACTTAAGACGAGAACGTATTTCCTTCATAATCTCAACTGCCACAAGACGACGCTGACTGTCAACGCGGTCCTCAAGTCCTTGGGTCCAATCATATAGTTCCTTTATGTCCAAATTGGCAACATCAGCAATATTCTTACCGTCGATGTAGTAATGAAGGGAAATTTTATTCAGACGCTGCCCATTACATTCCGGACAAACGGCTCGAGTATAAAACTGTTCGCTCCATTTTTTAGCCTCACTTCCAAAATCATCGGATTGTTGAGCCTCAATATATTTAACCAATCCTTCATAGTTAGACTCGTAAGAATAGGTCTGAAGTGTAGAATTTGCAAGCACAAGACGTGAATCCGTACCATTAAGTATGTCATCTAGTGCTTCCTCTGAAAGATTCTTTATAGGAGTCTTAAGGGTTGCACCATACATCTTGCATATCGCCTCTATCTGCATGAAAACGAGGCTATTTTTGTATTTCCCAAGCGGAACTATTCCACCGTCATAAATTGACTTGTTTTTGTCAGGAATTATTTTGTCAACATCAACAATGTTCACTTCTCCCAATCCTTTGCAACGCCGGCAGGCACCTTGCGGAGAATTGAATGAGAAATTGTGAGGTGCCGGTTCCGGGTAAGACAAGCCGTTTTCCGAATCCATTAGCAGTAATGAGAAATGATGTAGATGACCTGTCTCCATATCAATGACCATCATCTGCTTATCACCCTGCTTCAGGGCTTCTTCTACTGCCTTTTTTAGGCGATCTTGCTCGTTTTCCTTTACCTTTAGACGATCAATAACAAGTTCGATATCATGGTTGCGATATCGGTCGGTCTTCATTCCAAAAGAGAGTTCCCGGAGTTCTCCATCCACGCGAACATTGAGATAACCTTTCTTTCGCAGGTTTTCAAACAGTTCCTTATAATGACCTTTACGGTTTTTTACAAGTGGAGCAAGCACATATATCTTTCGGTCGGCAAATGTCTTGCTGACCATATCGACAATCTTCTCCTTTGTATATTTCACCATTGGTTTTCCGCTTATATAACTTATAGGCTCTCCCAAACGTGCAAAAAGCAGACGGAAAAAGTCGTATATTTCAGTGGTGGTGCCAATTGTTGACCGAGGATTATTGTTAGTGGTCTTTTGTTCGATGCTTATCACCGGATTTAGCCCGGTGATTTTATCAACATCCGGGCGCTCCATGCTACCGAGGAGATTTCTCGCATAAGCCGAAAACGTCTCAATATAACGGCGTTGGCCTTCAGCAAAAATAGTGTCGAAAGCGAGCGAAGATTTCCCACAACCGCTCAGTCCGGTTATGACACTGAGAGAATTGTGGGGAATCGTTACATCTATATTTTTTAGGTTGTGGACTCTCGCACCGGAAACTTCAATGCGGTCTTCTGCCTTAAGATTTTCATTCATAGTATTTAAAATATACTTGCTTTGACGCAAACCTTATGCGCCTCAATCTATTTATTAGATATACAACAAATATTATAACAAATATCATGCCATTATTGCTCCGGCAGCGTGGAAGTGCCGGTGCGACCTACATATTTCACAATATTTATATCGCCGCTCTTTTTATATTTCTTTCCATCAGTGCCGGTTGCATCTATCACATAGAAGAACACTCCTGATTCGACAGTCTTTCCATTCACTTTGCCATCCCATCCTTGATCAGGAGAACTTAGATGACACACCTGATGACCTTGGCGATTGAATATGTAGCATTGAAATGTCTGTATAGAACGGTAGGCAACTTTCCATTCATCATTGATTCCATCTCCATTAGGAGAAAAAGCATTTGGGATAAGCAGTTGACTCTCTCCAATATTAACTGCATAGGTATCGCTGATATATTCACACGTTCCGTCTGCATTGCTGCCGATATATCTAATATAGTGATCACCTTCTTCTAAAAATGTGTAGTCAAGGTCTTGAGTTGTGAAGCGATAATCGATCGTTTCAAAGGATGGATCTCTTGTTAATTGCCATTCATTGTGAATAACACCATCCGTTACATACGCTTCAAATCTAATATCGCAAGGAGCCGAACCTCCTAATCCTTCAACTTCTCCGGCTCCTATCTGATTGCTTCCTACCACGACCTCTCCTTCTTCCAGATCCTCACTATCTTTTTGCTGAACTGCAAAAGTCCTTGCGTCAATGGAAGTGGGATGTGCAGTTGGAGTCTCTATAGTCTCCAGCCAGTTCCATGCCTTCAAAAATTTATCACCGGTAATTGTGAATGTGGTGGCACAATAATTTGGGGGTGTCACTCGATATTGATTCTGTAGACATTCAAAAGACTTTGATAATTCTATATCTTTGAAATTATTGTCGTTGTCATTCCATTCTTGAGTGTTGTAACTGACAGTTATTTCCTGGTCCAATGTCTTTTGCATTCCGTTGATCGTGAAATATCTGATAGGATCGCCTGATCCTTCAACATTTATCACGCTTACACCACATTCAACTTCATCCGATATTGATGCAGATTGCAGTTTAAGCCTATGAGATTGATAATCAGTGATCCAAAAGCAATATTGCCTGTCACCGTCAACCACGATATATCCCTTATCTCCTTCAAGCACATCAAGTGTACTTTCGCTTCCATTCTGAGAAGAACCCACTTCTTCAGCATGTCCTCCACCGAGATTGCTATATTGCATCCAACTAATTTTATTGCCGGAAGAAGATGTGTAAGAAGCGGTCACACCTTGGGTGGAATAAAGTATGTATATCTTTTCTAATCCGGTGGATTTTTCAGGAGTCTCCTCCAGCACCTTCAGCGAATTGCCGCTGAAACTCAAAGACTGAGGAAAAATCGACAGCGGAAATCCACTGG
>CAMWQF010000096.1 GCA_947176285.1 uncultured Porphyromonadaceae bacterium | reverse complement strand
TTCGAGCAGGTTTTGTCTCTTGAAGAAGGAATGATGCGGGCATCATGACTGATGATAGAGGCAAAAGATGCCGAAAAGATGGCGGAAGATTAATAAAAAGAATCTTAGTTTTAACTCTTCTTGTTGATTTTTTGAATTCGTAAATAAGTTTAAACAACTTCATTGTTAAAAGTCCAAATATAATGAAAAAGAATTATATAAAAATATCAGTTCTGAT
This sequence comes from uncultured Porphyromonadaceae bacterium, assembly GCA_947176285.1. Taxonomy (GTDB): domain Bacteria; phylum Bacteroidota; class Bacteroidia; order Bacteroidales; family Muribaculaceae; genus Lepagella. The sequence goes on along the minus strand of CAMWQF010000096.1, from coordinate 9,136 downwards.
ATTCTCTGCTCTTACGTGGAGCGGTGCTTCAGTAAGTTGCAGCCATTCCAATGATAAAGAACATACAGAGACACACGATGACCATGATGAAGATCATGATCATGACCATGACCTGCATTCAGAAGATGAGCATCATGAAGATGAAGAGCATGAGGGGCATGACCATAGTGGCTTGATAGAATTAAAACATCACACTGCAGAGAAATTTGGAGTGAAGACTGAACGCATTTCTCCTGCGTCATTTTCAGATGTCACCTTAGTATCAGGGAGAATCGAATCCAAGGCATCTGATGAAGGAATTGCTACAGCAACCAGAAGCGGAATATTAACCCTTTCTCCAAATATCAATACCGGCGTTAGAGTATCAGCAGGAAACGCGATAGGAAGCATCTCGGCATCAAATGTTCAAGGTGGGGATCCTTCGGTGCAGGCTATAGCAGCAAAAAATGCTGCAAAAAGGGAACTTGACCGCCTGAAACCATTGCACGAAGATGGAATTGTCAGCACTGAAGAATACAATAACGCTCTTCGTGCTTATGAAGAAGCAGAAGCCGCGTTAAAATTGTCCAAACAAGGAAGTGTGAGTGTCAACTCTCCGAAAACAGGAGCAATCACACAGTTGTTTGCAAAAAGTGGAGAATATGTAGAAATAGGTCAGAGAATTGCTGCAGTAAGCGGAAACACGAGCCTCACACTTCGCGCAGACGTCCCAGAGAAATATATATCACGCCTCTCAGGAGTGACCGATGCCAATTTTAGGCCTGCATCATCAGAATCTACCTATAATGTCAAAACACTTGGAGGGAGAATAATATCAAACCCCGGGTCGGCGTTGGCAGAAAACGGATATATCCCTATCTATTTCACTTTTACCAACAATGGAGAGATTGCACCCGGAGCATTTGCTGAAATATATCTGATTTCAGAATCAAGAGGAAACGTGCTGGCAGTGCCCAAAGAGGCTATAGTAGAAATAAGTGGAAACAAATGTATATATACCACTCATGGAGATGGACATTATTTGAAACATGTCGTTACTACCGGAGCCTCTGATGGAAATAAAATAGAAATTATTTCCGGATTGGAACCTGGTGAAGAGGTAGTAGTGAAGGGCGCACAAGTGGTCAGGATGGCAGAAACATCTTCTACTGCAGTACCCGGACATACACATAACCATTAAAACCGAAGATAGATGCTAAACAAGATAATAAACTGGTCATTGACCAATCGACTTATCGTCATCTTTGCTTCGTGCGCAATCCTGATTGCAGGAGTCATTGTGCTTGCTCGCACAGAAATAGATATTTTCCCAGATCTTAATGCTCCGACAGTTGCTATCATGACCGAGGCAGCCGGACTTGCGCCGGAGGAAGTAGAGCGTACTGTGACGTATCCTATTGAGACTGCCGTCAATGGTGCTTCCGGAGTGAGAAGAGTAAGGTCAAGTTCAGCAACCGGGTTCTCAATTGTTTGGGTAGAATTTGACTGGAATACTGATGCATATCTCGCCCGGCAAACCGTAAGCGAGCGGCTTTCCGGCATTGAGGGTAGTCTTCCATCTACAGTAGGAACCCCGGTGATGGGTCCGCAATCTTCAATTCTCGGTGAGATAATGATTATCGGGTTGACCTCTGACAATAATAATATAGGGGAACTGCGCAGCATAGCAGACCGCACCATACGTCCACGCCTTTTGTCGATTGGAGGAGTGAGCCAAGTGTCAGTGATAGGCGGAGAAGAACTTGAATATCAAATTCTCCTAAGTCCCGAAAAAATGAGACATTACGGAGTTTCACTTTCAGATGTGGCTGAAGCAACCGAGAATATGAATGTCAACACATCAGGAGGAATCACCTACGAATATGGCAATGAGTATTTGATTAAAGGTCTGATATCAACACAAGATGCTGAAGAAATTGGAGCTTCTGCCGTTAAGACAGAATCCGGGCAGAATATCAAGATTAATGATATAGCAGAGGTTAAGATTGGACCCAAGACTCCCAAGATCGGTACTGCAACTGTGCGAGCCACTCCGGCAGTGCTTGTGACAATTACCAAGCAGCCGGGAGCCGGCTCCATAGAATTGAGCAAAGAAATACATAAAGAACTTGATAATCTTAAAGGTTCACTTCCTGCTGGAATAAACATAGACACTGAAATATTTAATCAAAGTGAGTTTATTCAAACTTCAGTAAGCAATCTTCAGCAATCCTTGCTTGAAGGAGCACTTTTCGTAATCATAGTGCTTTTCTTCTTTCTTATGAACCTCAAGACTACAGTGATTTCAGTCTTGGCAATTCCTCTCTCAATCCTTATCACGATTATCGCTCTCTACTATATGGGATTCACCATCAACACTATGACTCTTGGTGGAATCGCGATAGCAATAGGATCGCTTGTGGATGATGCGATAGTGGATGTAGAAAATGTATATAAGAGAATAAGAGAAAACAGCAAGAAAGAGATAGGTACTCGACTACCTATCATCAAAGTTGTATTTGAAGCATCACGTGAGGTGAGACAACCAATTCTTAACTCAACGCTTATTATCGTAGCCTCATTTCTTCCGCTATTCTTCCTCAGCGGCATTGAGGGAAGACTTCTGAAGCCTCTTGGGATAGCCTTTATTGTTGCTTTGGCAGCCTCAACTGTAGTGGCATTGACACTCACTCCGGTGCTTTGCAGTTATCTGCTTGCAGGCAATAGCAAAAAAGAAAATGAAGAACTCAACAAGGAGCCAAAGACCGCTCGATGGATGAGAGAAAGATATGAGATGCTGCTTGAAAAGGTTCTTAAATCTCCTCGCCCTTGCTTGATAGGAGTAGCAGTTTTTTTTGCAGTTTCAATAATTATTTTCTTTACATTAGGACGCAGTTTCTTGCCGGGATTTAACGAAGGAAGTTTCACCATTAATGTAAGCGCTATGCCAGGAATATCGCTTGAGCAAAGCGATAGCATTGGAATGGCAGCTGAAAGAATTATCCTTACAGTGCCGGAAGTAAGAAATGTGGCAAGAAAAACCGGACGTGCTGAACTTGATGAGCATGCTTTGGGAGTAAATACTTCGGAGATGGAGGTCCCATACGTGCTCGACAAAGGAAGAAGCAAGAAAGAAGTTACGAGGGATTTACGCGAAAAATTGTCAGAACTTCCCGGAGTCAACGTAGAGATAGGTCAACCAATTTCGCATAGAATAGATGCCATGCTAAGCGGATCTCAATCTCAGATAGCTGTGAAGATATTTGGAGAAGACCTTGATAAACTCTATTCTATCGGGCAGCAAATAGGAGCCGAAATGAAAGAAATCGATGGTATAGTTGATGTAAACATCGAGCAGCAGATATCACGCCCTCAGATAGACATTGTGCCTCGCCGGGAGATGCTTGCAAAGTATGGAATAACTATTCCCGAATTCAGTAAATATGTGCTGATGGCTATAGGAGGTGAAGTAGTCAGTCAGGTATTTGTGGGGAATCGTCCTTATGACCTTACTGTGAAGATAGAAAACTCAAAGAGAGACACAAAAGAGAGAATTGAAGACTTGATGATCGACAGCAACGAAGGGAAGATACCTCTATCCTATGTGGCAGATATTAAAACCGGGAGTGGTCCGAATACAATAAACAGGGAAAATGTCAGCCGACTATTGACTGTGTCAGCCAATGTAGACGGGCGAGATCTCAAAGGGGCTGTGGATAATATAAAATCAGTGATAAGCGAACATGTGGATATGCCGGAAGGATATTTTGTTACTTACGGTGGACAGTTTGAAAATGAAGAGGCTGCTTCCAGGATGCTCGCACTGACATCTATAATGGCTCTTATCATCATCTTCTTCCTTATATACTCGGAATTCAAGAATGTAGCGGAATCATTGACAATTCTTGTAAATATGCCTCTTGCATTGATCGGAGGTATTTTGATATTACGATTCACCACCGGAGAGATGAATATACCGGCTATCATAGGTTTTATTTCTTTGATGGGTATATCTACCCGAAATGGAATGCTTTTGATTTCTCGTTATAATCGTCTTAAATCTGAAGGAATAGGGGTAGAAGAAAGGATACGTATCGGCTCTTCCGACCGTCTTCTTCCGATCATCATGACTGCGCTTACATCGGCACTCGCCCTTGTGCCGATTGCATTGAGGGGAGGAGAACCCGGAAATGAGATACAATCACCGCTCGCAATTGTTATTTTAGGTGGTCTTATAAGTTCTACATTATTGAACATTTTCATCGTTCCGGTGTTTTACAGAAAAATATGTGAACGTAGAAAAAAGACCTTGAAGGTTTCTTAACACTATAAACTATATCAGAAATGAAATTAAAACATGTATCTGCAGCGGTAGTGCTGAGCATTGCGGCTGCAGACGCTTACGCCATAACAGCGCAGGAGGCTGCCAATGCTATTCTTAGCCGTAATGGCGACAGACTCCAGATATCAGTAGAACAGAATGCCAAGGATCTTGAGACCCATACGATTGCCAATGCTCCCGACCCGAGTATTGAAGGAGATTATATGGTGATGCCTTCAGGAGTAGACAATCGTTGGAACGTAGCAATTGGATATGAAATGGAGTGGCCCGGGGTATATAAATCACGTCGAGATTTAGGAAAAGCCATGCGCGATGCCAATGCAGCAGAAGCCGATGCCGGAGTATATGAGAAGTATATAGAGATTCTTAAAGAAATTGGCACTTATCTATATGCTGAAAGAAGAATTGAAATTATGCGAAATATTCAATCGGCAACTGATTCACTCCATAGAGCCGCTTTAAGAGCAAATAAGGGGGGGCAAATGTCACGTCTTGACCTCTCTAAAATAATTCTTGAACAGGGAAAGGTGAATACAATGATTGCCAATCTCGAGGCTGAGAAAAGTGGAAGTGAAGGCACATTAAAGACTTTGAATGGAGGTTTCGATTGCACAGCATTGCTTAAAAGCATTGACAGGACATGGCAAATGACTCCTACACATTCCCTTGAAGAATATTTGGAAGAAGCGCATACTAATCCGCAACTAAAAAAGGCATTTGCTGATCTTGAAGTGGCTGAGAGAAATGTAGGAGTAGCAAAATCAGAAGGCATGCCGGGGATATCAATTGGTTATCACCATGATTTTGAGGATGCCATGCATTTCAATGGAGCTACTCTTGGAGTTTCTATCCCTCTATTTGCCAATAGAGGCAAAGTAAAGGCTGCCGAAGCAGCCAAAGCGGTAGCTGAATATCAGGTCAATGTCACCCATGACAAGGTAGAATCTGAAATCACAGCACTGTATGATGAAGTGCAACTTATAGATCAAGCACTTAAGGTTCCGATGGAGGTATTTTCCACTACAGACTACAATACTCTTCTCATGAAAGCATATAAAGGGGGAGAACTGTCATTGACGGATTATTTACAAGAGAGATCCTGGTTTAGTGAAGCCCATATGGATTTGCTGGAACTTCAGTATCAGCGAGAACAACGGATGTGGCTTCTGTCTCTTTTGTGCAAATGATCCCATTATTTGTGTGGAGCCTGGAATGAACTGGAATAGCCATCATTGTGGCCGGGATGTCCCTGAGTGATTTGAGAAGCAAGTTTTATGACTGGCAACCCGGGACCGAGGTTGATGCTGTCTATTGCTTTCATAAGATGAGAACGAACAGCCTTATCCTTTACTGAATCCTGAAAATCGAAAAGCGATGGAACCACAGACTTAGCCGGGACAATTTCCGAAAGCCACACACCTGCTCTCTTAAACGGAATATCCTGAATGAAAATACTATTTAGGATAGAAATAGCGGCATTGCAAATCTGAACGGTATCACTTGTAGGCTCATCAAAGTTTATAGATCCCACAGGACGCGCTATTCCACGTTCAGTATGAAAACGATTGGTTTGAAGCATGACTCCAATCGTTTTGCATTCTCCACCCATAGCACGAAGTTTCTTACAGCAGTCAGCGGCATAAATCGCTATTCTCGCACGTATATAGTCAAAATCATCCACATCCTCCGGGAAAGTACGGCTTTCACTGACTGAGTCTTGAAGAGAAGACTGAACATGACTGAGTTCTATGCAGTGCTCGCCATGGAGTTCTCGCCACGAACGCTCTCCATTAATGCCAAGAGTAGCCCTTATCCAACCGAGTTCCTTATCGGCAAAGTCGGCAATTGTATAAATTCCGGATGTATAAAGACGTTTTGAAAGTCTCCTTCCAATTCCCCAAAGATCCGAAATAGACATCTTTTTCATCACCGGGTAAGCCTCCTTCGCATCAAATAGCACTCCAACCCGTTTCCCTCTTTTCTTGCAACTTTCCGAAACTATCTTAGCAAGGGTCTTGCTTTGCGCAAATCCGATGGTGACAGGAATATGCAGTTCATCCCAACAATTAGCAGAAATTGCTTCCCCTATATTACGTAGTTGAGAGTCCGGTATTCCATCCATAATAAGAAAAGCCTCATCTACGCTATAATCGAGAGTCTTGGGGGCATAGCGACGGAAGATATCATGCACTTTGATACTTATTTCCCTATAAAGAAGATGATTACCGCTTAAAGCGATGATCTCTCCGCTGCGGATACGGTCTTTAATCTGGAAAGCGGGTTGTCCCATCTTTATTCCGGCTCGCTTTGCCTCGTTGCTTCTTGCCACAACACATCCATCGTTGTTACTGAGAACTACGACTGCCCGATTTTCCAAATCAGGATTAAGAGTGCGTTCGCAACTCACAAAGAAATTATTGCAATCAGCGAGACCTACCATGAAGATTCAGGAGTTTAATTTGTAGAGTATTCGGATAGACGATAGATGGCGTGATCCTCAACAGCAAAACCTTCGTTGACGAGAAAGCGGAGTGCGTCTCCTGCCAATCGGTCGTCGGGAGTGAAATGGCGCTCTAAAATTGCTTGCGTTATGCCGGATGGGAACATCTGCATATATTTCCATACCTTACGAATCATTTCTTCTTTAGAAACATTAGCAGACGATGACTTCTTACTGCTGCGGCAAACGTCGCACTTCCCGCAATTGCAAGCACTTTCTTCGCCAAAATAGGAAAGCATCCGATTTACCCGGCATCCGCTGTCATTGTAGGCATAGTCGATCATGGCTTCTATGCGTTTAGACATCACGTTGAAGCGGTCTTCGTAGATTCTCTTTCCTAGAATAAGATAGTGGCTTTCTTCTCTCGAAGTAGGGATGAACATGAATGGCGTGCGCCGCCTTGGGACATACACAAGAATTTTGCGTCTATTGAGTTCAAGAAGAGCATTATAGACAGTCTCTTGATCGAGTCCGGTCTCGCGGCTTATCTTTCCTTCATTGATCTGGACAAAATCAGAAAAAAGTCCCGGATATTGCCGAAGTATACATTGTAGAGTGCGATCCGCTTCATGAGAAGCGTCGAGATGATAAAGTTCTTCACGATCTACAGTAATCATCACGCGAGAATTATTCTCAGTCTCCTCTATATAGTCAAGATATCCGGCTTGGGAAAGAAGATGAAAAGATGCAAGCACTTGCTGACGCAGCAGATGAAAAGTATCGCAAAAGAGATCGATATCAAACTCTATCAGACGCTCATAACCTTCCCCAATCGCCAAGTGCATAAAATTGCACGCTCTCTCATAAGTCATCTTTATGAAATCCCTTTCCGGGAAGGAGAGTTTAAGTTTCCGGCGTAGAGAAGTCTTGTCATTTTTTGAAGCAAGAAGCACTGCAAAAGACTTTTTCCCATCTCTTCCGGCACGCCCTGCCTCTTGGTAATACTCTTCAAGAGAGGGAGGAAAATCAGAATGGACCACTATCCTTACATCCGGTTTGTCAATACCCATACCAAATGCATTAGTAGCCACAATTACCCTGACACCCCCTGTTTGCCAAGCATTTTGCCGCTCCACTTTTGTTTCATAGGAGAGTCCTGCATGATAATAATCGGCTGAAATACCGGATGCATTAAGATACTCAGCAATTTCACGAGTTTTTCGTCTACTCCTTACATATACAATTCCACTCCCTTCCGTACGCGATAGTATATGGAATATATCGTGATATTTATTTTCAGATTCCCTGACAAGATAAGATATATTGTCTCTGACGAAACTCATCTTAAATTTTTTAGAGTCTTTTCGGAAGGCGAGTTGAGTCATGATATCTTCTGCCACTTCCGGAGTGGCGGTGGCTGTAAGCGCAAGCACCGGCACATTTGGATGAACTTTCCTCAATTCTGCAATTTTCAGATAAGAAGGACGGAAGTCATAGCCCCATTGCGAAATACAGTGGGCTTCGTCTACTACAATTAGCCTTACGGGAAGAAGTGACAGTTCATGAAGGAAATTTGAATTTCTCAATTTTTCAGGAGAGACATATAAAAAACGTGCTCGACCGTTGCACAGACGTTCCCAAGCAATTCTTGTTTCCCTTATTGTCATGCCGCTATTGAGCATTACGGCAGAGATTCCCCTTCGCTTCAAATTGTCAACCTGATCTTTCATCAGCGAAATGAGGGGAGTCACCACTATAGTAAGCCCGGAATCAAATGCCATGCCTGGCACTTGGAATGTGATCGATTTCCCGCCACCGGTAGGCATAAGTCCGAGTGTGTCATGTCCTGACATGACGCTTTCGATAATATCTCGCTGAAGAGTGCGAAAACTATCGTAACCCCAATATTTTTTTAGGATTGCCTCAATTTGCATAAAGGAAAATCATGGAAATTAGTCAAGATCCGATTTTGACAAACGTATATCCTTAATCATCAATTGAATAGACTCGGTATGATGATGCTTGTTTTGTTCGATAGTATAGCAGATATCCACTGGTTTATGGGCATGAATATGCTCGAAATATGGTGCCATATTAAATGCAATGGCTGAAATCACCCTACTTGTGCTATCATCTTCAAGTTCAAGTTTGATATGCTCAAAATTCTTGCCAACAAGTTTAGAAGTTCCGAAATCAAATACGTTACGAGTGCGGAAAATCGGTTTTTGATTGCCCGGACCAAACGGATTGAATTTCTTAAGCCAAGTTAGGAGTTCGGGAGTGATATCGGCAAAGGATATATCAGCATCAATATCCAACTGCGGACAAAGTTGATTTGGCTGAATATTCTTGGCTACGTATTCTTCAAACAGGCG
>CAMWQF010000095.1 GCA_947176285.1 uncultured Porphyromonadaceae bacterium | reverse complement strand
ATATTGTATAAATATCAGAAATAGACAGAAGAGACGAAGATATTAAAAAAGAGGCAAAAAATTAGGAATCGGGAGAATTTTTTATTAATTTCGCGACGATTTTTTTTAATCTAATCAAAAACAACTATAATTCACTAACATCAGTAATTCTAAATGAACAAAGTATTTTTCAAGACTCCGACCCTCCTTATGGCTGGTATGGCACTCTTGTCAACTACAGCATGTAATGACAGCCAAGATCCGGCTGCTGCAGGAGGCACCGGAGTGGAAGGAACAGTACGGTTCGCTTTCAAAGGAGTCCCCTATCCGACCTCACCCGGGGAAGACGCTGATATGCTTTCTCAAGTCAGTGTCTATCACTTCAAGGGAGAAGATTTCTTCCTTAGAACCGACATCGACAACCCCTACGCAGAGAGTATAGGATTGCCGACCAACGGCACTACGAGAGTCTATTGCGTGTCAGGAATTGACCTCAAAGCCGAAGAGGGAATGAAAGAAGAGATTTTCCTAAATTCAACGGTCACATGCACGAGTAATGATGGAAATTCTCCGATGTTCTATTCGGGATCGATCGACTTCAGCGAAGATAACCTTAATAACGGACGACTTGAGATCGAGATGAAGCGCGGCGTGGCAAGGATCGACTTCACCAACACTATTGACCCGGACATCATCATCAACAAAATCATCGTTGAAAACGCTCCCGCATCTACATTCGTAATCCCATGCGACAGCATGCCTGATGATGCCAATGTAACATTCTCACGAGAGTTTACAGAGCCTTTCCAAGGCGTTGAGACCGGTCTATTCCAGATATTTGAATCCACCCGACCTGTCAATGTCCGCATACTTGGCGAATACGGAGACACTCCCATCAATATCCTGACCACCATCCCCACAGTTGAGCGCAACAAGGTCTATACTCTTCAGGTCACCAACATAAGTTCCAACGTGGCAGGTGCCTTCACATGCAAGGACTGGGAGGAAGGTAGCACTGCTGGTGCACATCCCTCCACAAGCCATGACATATTCCTCGACAAACTGAATTCCGTGATTCCTGAAGGAGTAGAAGTAGACTACTCCACAAACACAGTGACCATTCCTTACGCAGGAGCCAAAGGAATAAAACTGGCGTTCCTCGCAGAAACAAAGATTAGCCTGGCTTCGGTAGAGGGCGAGATTTCCACTGCCAAGATATCGGCTAACGAGCCGGTGAAAGTGGAGGAAGGCTACATCTCATCTTTCAACGTCACTATTGATCCTAATAAAAGACTCGCCTACAAAGTAATTCTCTATCTTAAGGACGAAAAAGGCAGATTCAACTTCGTGGAAATCATGGTGCTCGACGACAAGACACGCACAATCGAAACCGTAGAGATTGGAGGCGCTACATGGATGGCTTTCAACAGCACCGGCCCCGACCTAAGCAAACAGGTATACCCGGTTGACGGTCTTTCCGTTGAAGAGACTTACATAAACAACTGGCTTGGAGCCATAGGTAACCTGTATCAGTTCGGCCGTCAGTACGCATACGTTCCTTATATGGGATATAATCCATGCAATAACCTTGGAGGGCAAGCACAAGACATGCCTTGGGTCAACTATTCCCACATGCCATGCCCGGAAGGATACCATGTGGCTACACTCGCCGAGTTCAGGACACTCTGTCCCAACGGAACCACAATTCCCGGCACATACAAGGCAGGCAACGGAGAAAGTATCACAGTGACAATCCACGAAGCGCAAGGCGAGATTCAGACGCCAACCAATGTTGGAGGCAAAATACGCTATATGAAATTCACGTCAAACGATACAGGCAACGTTCTTATCCTACCTATCGCAGGCTATAAAAGCGACAAGAGCACTGCCTCAAACCCGGTATTCGGACGCAATGCGGTCTACTGGACCAACTCCAACCAGAGCTGCTGGGGCGGACACGCAAGAGCATTCCGCTTCATGTTTGAAGGTGGAGAATCCTGTAAGATGGAGGAATTCCAGTGGCCGATGGAGGCATTCGCTTATGTAAGGGCAATTAAAAACGTAGAATAAAACGAGGAATGAAGATGAAATTAACTAAAAATATATTTCTGGCTCTCTCTCTCCTTACTCTTGCCGGATGTGCCGAAGATGAATTCTCCCGCGACCTACAGAATCCAGGAGAAAAACCTGGAGAAGGAAAGGCGGTGTTCAACATCGCTACTGAAGCGTCCCAGATCGGTGTCATCACCCGCGCTGACGGCGAGGAGACAACTGCTCCTATAGCAGAACTTAAGTGGCTGGTGGCAGATAAAAACGGCAAGATCGTGCCTCACTACTACGGACGGGTCAACGATCAGAATACCCAACTCTCTATCGAGGGACTGCCATATGGTGACTATAGCCTCCTTTGCCTTGCTACCCTTAATGAAGCGGAAGGCATAAGTTTCATATCTCCTGAATATGTTGAAGACCCATGGATTGTCAACGAAAAAGACAACCAGCCTATTGACGGAATCTTCTGTTATAAAAAGGTTCCTTTCTCACTCGGTGCCGACGGTGTCAACTCTGAAGTCATCCTTGAGCATATAGCCGCAAAGGTCAGCGTCGACATCGAGATGCAGAATCTCTCACAATGGCGCCATATCAAGAAGGTTTCTGTGACATTCAATGAAGGAATCCCCTCTTCTCTCGAAGCCGGAGGCTCATACAATGGCTCTAACGGTGTGGAATCTTACGACATTTACGATCCTTCAGGCTCCTTTACATTTACTACATTCCCTACAGATCAGCCTGTCAGCGGATATGTCGATATCGAGTCAAGCCGCGACAACGGTGAAGACTTCACCCAGCGCTATGACTTCTCCGACCTTGTTCTTGAGGCAGGAAAGATCGCCCATCTTAATCTCCAATACCGTCACCCCGAGCAGGAGTCGGGCTTGCTGTATGTAGCTACCCAAGAGCAGTGGCGTTTCGACATCAGCACAATGCTTCTCGCGAATGAACCAAGGTCAAAGTTCTATAATAACAAAGAACGCTGGTTCTACACCACTGCACCTCTCCAGGTCTGGATATGCGATGATGGTAAACTCGGTGTAAGATATTATTCTCCATACACTCTGAAGGACGTAAAGGTGAAAGCCTGCTTCAACAAGATTTCGCCCGAATGGGTGGAACTGGCATATTTTGAAGAAGTCAATCCGTTTATGGAGGCCTTCTTAACCCTCCCCATCACAGAACACGACTGCGTATTTAACGGCGAAAGCGGCCGCAAAGTGAAGATTCCGTCAATTCCCGAACTTACACCCAACGACATTACAATTCAATTCGAATGGGACAAAGATGATGCCTTCATGAACAAGGTAGCTAAAATAAAGCACAACTGGTACATACGCTTCAGTGCCTACGGTGCCGATTCCGGCCACCCTTACTGGACACATATGAATCCAATGCTTTGCCGTCTCGCTACAGGTTTGGCATACGATATGACATACATGTTCTCGACTCAAGAATTTATAGATGAATTCAAGAATTGGGAAGGAAAACTTATCGACGCCGGTCATATTGTAACACTCGAGGAGATACAACAAAGACTCGGCTGGCAGGGTGGCCTGATGATGGGGTGCGTGCATGGGGTGCTTGGTCTCGGCGGCGGCCAGACATTCGGTATGTCAGCAGACAGATACTCTAATTTCTATCCTGACACCACACCCGTAGGAGGGAATACATTCAATGGAGCACGACAGACCATTTTCCATGAATTTGCCCATTGCCTCGGATACGGACATGACGGCAATATGACCTATGGCGAAGCATGGACTGTATGTTGTGCAAAGGTACTTGTAGAATTGGGCTGGGCTGACAGACTGCCAGTAAGCAGGCTCGCTGATATTACACGTCTCCCTATGGAATGAACTTCATTGCAATCTGAACAATAACCTCATAACATCAGACACAAATGACCAACAATATATTCAAGACCGGCAAAGGCCTCTTAGCCATTTTGGGAGCTATAACCCTTGCATCCTGTTCCGACAAAGATGAAATACCGACAGCTGGCGAGTCCAATGCAACTTCCGATTTCACTCTTTCTATAAAGGGAATGCCGGCAGCATCGGGAGCGACAGCACCCGATGCTCGGGACGCCATAAGCGTCTTTCAATTCGCTCCCGACGGCCTCCTAAGGAAAAATGTCATAAACAACTATGACACGGAAGGCATAAATCTCATGAAAGGTGCTACAAGAGCCCTCTACTGCGTATCGGGTGTCGATATAGAAGTTCCCGAAGGAATGACCGAAGATGAATTCGCCCTTTCAGAAATCACTACGGAAGAAGGCGCAACGTCCGCTCCCCTCTTCCTTTCGGCATATTCTCCAATAGAAGAATCCCAGATGAACTGCGAACTCACCATGAAGCGTGGAGTAGCCCGCATTGACCTTGATGCACGAGATGCCGACATGGACATATCCTCCATTACTGTAGATGACGCCCCCGCTTCTACCTACGTATTCTCAGAAGCGGGAGTAATGCCCGATGCAGGGTCTACTATCTACACATATGAGTACGCCCAGGCTCCTACCGGAATAGATAAAGGAGTCTTCATGATCTTCGAAAGCAACCGGGAAGTGCATATAAGCGTACACGGCAGCGTAGACGGAACGGAAATTACGGTCCCTGCAGTGATCGAGACCGTGGCTCGCAACAAAGTGTATACACTCCGCGTATATGACAAGAATGCCACCGTTAAGGCAGAATTCACCATGGCAGACTGGGAAGATGGAGATACCGTCAACGGCGCTCCCGACACGTCAAGAGGCCTTACCATCGACCCGGAAACCTCGGTATTCCCGGAAGGAGTCACGGTAGACTACATCAACAACATCGTGGAGATTCCGGATTCCGGAGTAAAGGGCATGAAGATAGCATTCAACTCAGAGATGAGGGTAGACATCGACACCATCTGCTACTACGGAGAGCGCGTGGCCATTGACTCAATCGATGCCAAACACGTGAAATTCACATCTGAGAAGGCATACAACACCGACAATGGAGTCATCACTAAATTTAACGTTGACATCGCTCCCCAACTTAAGGGACGACCCGAATATGAGATTAAGATGTATGTCAAGAAGACGGTCATGAACACAAGCTACGATTACGTGACCATTCGAGTGGCTCCCTCCAGATTCCAGATTGCGACAGTAGAACTTGCAGGAATCACATGGATGGCATTCAACTCCACTTCCCCCGACCCTAACGACCAGATCTATGTGGATGAAGGTAAGACAGTTGAAGATATGTATATCGAAGATTGGGTGAACTGCACAGGCGGGCTATTCCAGTTCGGCCGCAAATACCGCTACATTCCTTATCAGGGCTACAACCCTTGCAACGACCTTGGAGGCCAGAAGCAAGATATTCCATGGGTGCATGAGTCGCATATGCCTTGTCCGGAAGGGTTCCGCATACCTACTATACAGGAATGGCAGACCCTCTTCCCCGAAGGCACAAGACTTGAGGGAGGCACATCATTCACTGCAGGCAACGGAGAGATCATAGACGTGGAGATCGTGCGTCTCCCGGGCGATGTAGTCACTCCAACTAAGGTCAATGGTGTATGCCGCTACGTGAAACTTACCTCTCAGGCGACAGGAAACTGCCTCATACTGCCACTTGCAGGATATAAGGGCGACAAATCTACAGCCGCCAGCTCTAACTTCGGACGCGACATGGTATTCTGGGGTAACGACAACCAAGGATGCCCAGGCGGCTATGCACGTGCAATGCGATTCATGTTCAACTGGGGGAATGCCTGCAATGCTGAGGTATTCCAGTTCCAAATGGAGGCATTCGCTGCAGTAAGGGCGGTAAAGAATAACTAACGACATCATTCAACTAAACAATCCAGAATAAATGAAAAAAACAATCATAATACTGGGAGCCGCAGCCATAATAGGGGCAGGAAGCCCTGCCATGGCCGACGAGCCTGGCACCGGCCACACCACTGAGGTGACTCCCGGAGACTGGGATGACGACGACCCTAAACTGAACTTTAACTTTCAGGACATCCCTATCGCTCAGTTTACAGGGCTGAGGTTGCATCTTAGTTGTGGACTCCCTGAAGCGAAAATTCTTTATACCACTGACATCAATGCGACACCTGATAATGAATCCGCATGGACAGTCTATACAGGGCCAATCGAACTGACGGAAGATTGCACTGTACGTTTCTTTGCCCGCAGCGAAGGCTATAACGACTCCGACATACAGAAATACACCTTCGTCTATGCCGACCATCAAGTGAGTGCGCCTGCGATAGCCCCCGATATGGAGAGAAACGGCATCGTTATGACTACGGACACTCCCGAAGCCACAATCCGTTACACCTTCGACGGAGGAGAGCCGGACGAGACGAGCACTGCCTACGACGGTATTATCGCTATAAAAGCCAACGGCACATTCAGAGCACGCGCATTCGCCAGCGATCTTTTCCCTTCAACCACCACCGAGTATACAATAGACTTCATGAAGGCCGTCAATCCTACGGCATCATTCGAGAAAAGGCAACTCGTGCTTAGCACCACTGATTCTGAATCTATCATCTTATACTCAACCGATCTGGCTGCAAAGACAGAAAACAGCGAAGCATGGTCTGTCTACTCAACCCCAATCACACTGTCGGAAGACTGCACAGTGAAATATTTCGGGCGTCACGAAGGATATCATGATTCCGACATGCAAGAGTATTCATTCGTATATGCCTCACATCAAGCAGCGGCACCGGTGCTTATGGCAAATGCAGAGGGAACACATATCGAGATGACCTGTGAAACTCCGGATGCAGAAATCCGTTATACGACAAACGGAGATGACCCAACAAAACAGAGTCTCCTTTACACCGTACCTGTTGAGATCACATCAAACGGAATATTCCGCGCACGTGCATTTGCAGAGGAACTTTTTGACTCGAACATCGTTGACTTCACCGTGATGCACATGGCTGTGCCGACTCCTACAGCCGTTTTCGAAAATAAGAAACTTACACTTAACTGCAGTGACAGCAAAGCCATTCTCTGGTATACCACTGATGACAATGCTAACGCATCGGATCTGACAGGCTGGACTGAATATAAGTCTCCTCTTGAGTTGACTGAGAACTGCACGGTACGCTTTTTTGGACGCCGCGACGGCTTCAACGACTCCGACATACAAAGTTTCTCGTTTGTTTATTCCAACTATCGTGTAGCAGATCCTTCCATTGAGCGCAATGCAGAAGGTACGCATATCGTGATGGAGACCACCACTCCGGACGCTACCATACACTACACAACTGACGGTAGCGAACCGACAACAAACAGCACTCTTTATACAGGTCCTGTGGAAATAGAAGGTAACTTCACCTTCAGCGCTATCGCCACAGCCGACGGTCTCTTCGACTCGAAAGTGAACAGCTACGTAGTTTCAAACATGGCTGCCCCCAACCCGACAGCAAGTTTCGAAAATCTCCTCATGAGCCTCTCTTGCTCAGACGCAAAGGCTCAGATCCTTTATACTACAGAAGCTGATACTTCCACCGAAGACTTATCAGCATGGCAACTCTATAACGCCCCGTTCGAGATGACCGGCGACTGCACACTGCGTTTCTTCTCTCGTCGCGCCAACTTCAACGATTCCGATATCGAGAGCCTGACATTCGTATATTCGGCATATCAAGCACAGGCTCCAACAATCGAGAGAAATGACCAGGGCACACACATAGTGATTTCGACTGCAGTTGAAGGAGGTTTGATACGATACACAGCAGACGGAAGCGAACCCAACATCAACAGTGCGCTTTATGAAAAGCAAATACGAATTCAGGAAGGGACTGTATACCGCGCTCGTGTATTTGCCGACAATATGTATGCCTCCGAAATTTCGGAATACTTGATAGGCAACGATAAGCTTGCAGTGCCGACTGCAACCTACGATAACTTCACGCTCGTACTCGCCACCAACGACGAAGGTGCCGGCATCTGGTATACCACAGATTCGGAACTAAGCCTTGACGACGTTGAAGCATGGACTCTCTATGAGGCGCCAATCATACTTGGAGATGACTGCACCTACCGCTTCTTCGCCGGCGATGACGATGCTAACGCGTCAGACGTGCAGGCATTCGTTTTCCAAAAATCTGACTGGCAGGTGGCTGTACCCACAATAGAGCGCAACGAGGCAGGCACTCACATCGTTATGGAATGTCAGAACGAAGGAGCCGAGATACGCTATACGACTGATGGCAATGAACCTACGGAGGAAAGTAACCTTTATACCGAACCGGTGCTGATTGAATGCAACGGCACATTCCGAGCCCGTGCATTCGTGAAGGGTCTGTATGATTCCGAGGTTACCGACTTTGTAGTGGCAAACATGGCAGTTCCGGTAGCCTACGCCTCGTTTGAGAACAAGGCTTTAACACTAACTTGTGCCGATCCTTTGGCTGACATCTGGTATATCGCCGATGATGACGCAGTGCCGGAAGAGACGGAAAACTGGCAATTATACTCAGGTCCTGTGCCACTCACGGAAAACTGCTACGTGCACTTCTTCACACGTCGCGACAACTTCAACGACTCAGACATCGAAACCTTTGTATTCCTTCGTGCAAACTACATGGTAGCTACACCTTCAATAGAGCGCAGCGAAGACGGACGCTCTATAGTGATGGCTACAGAGACTGAGGGTGCAGAGATACGATACACTACCGACGGCAGCGAGCCTACCGAGGAGAGCGAACTATATTCCGAGCCGGTATTTATCTTCCAGAACTGCACGTTCCGCGCCAAAGCATTCCACGATAGCCTTTTTGAATCAGCTGTCAGCGAATACACTGTATCCAATATGACAATGATGACGCCGGTTGCCCAATTCGAGAACCTTCTTCTCACTCTTTCAGTATGGGATGAGAACGCGTCTGTATGGTATACTCTTGATCCTGAGGTTGCTCCGGATGCTACAGAAGCATGGACGCTCTATACTGAGCCCATTGCTTTTGACTCTGACTGCACTGTTCGCTTCTTCGCACGCAGGACAGGATTCCTTGACTCACCAATCGTCTCATTTGAACATATATATGCTGACTGGCAGGTAACAGCTCCGGAAATCACAGAGAACACCGAAAACTTGACTGTGGCAATCACTTGTGAGACCGTGGGAGCCGTGATCCGTTACACCATCGACGGCTCCGAGCCTACAGTTGAAAGCGAAATCTACACAGAGCCGATTGATATTTCAACAGGCAACCTCACGATACGCGCCCGTGCTTTCGCAAATGGTCTCTATGATTCTGAAATAAGTGAAATTACCACAACCGGATACACTTCTGTCCAGGCTATTACACTTGACGGAGTTA
>CAMWQF010000094.1 GCA_947176285.1 uncultured Porphyromonadaceae bacterium | reverse complement strand
ATGGACTTTTTTAGGTCGTTTCATATGTTAAAACGGCTCAAAAATACCCATTTTAACACTTCTGACGGACTTTTTCGGGTCGCTTCAGCGCAATTCCCCCTACAATGCCTTTATAAAGATTAAAGCCGAATTTTTCTCTCTTCATATTTTCCAAAGAAGGTCCCGAACCCAATTTGTAAGAATCAAACAAAATTATTATCTTTGCATTGAATTAGCCTAATTAACCTAATTAGCCCAATTAGCCCTATTGGTCCTATTGATCCTATTGGCCCAATTAGACTCATTAGCCCAATTTTTTGATATTCTACTATGATAAAAACTTACTTCTTGTCGCTGCTCATGATTCTGGCAGCTGTGACGGGCATCAAAGCCCAAGTCACCTCCGATCCTTCTCCACTGCAGGAGGATGCTAAGGATGTAAAAATCCTTTTCCATGCCGACCAAGGCAATAAAGGCCTTAAGGGACTCTCCCCTACTGCCAAGATCTATGCTCACACAGGTGCTTGCCTCAGCAACGGACAAGACTGGGTGAATGCTCCCGTTTGGGGCACTAACACTGAAAAATATCAACTCACCTATGTCAGCGAAAATCTTTGGCAACTATACATCGGCGATATCCGTCAGTTTTATGGCATCACTGACCCCGCAGTAAATGTGACCCGACTCGCTTTCGTATTCCGCACTGCCGACAATTCGAAATCCGGCAGAGCCGAAGGTGACAAAGACATTTTCCTGAATGTGGTAGGCTCCGGACTCCAAGTCGCAATTGAATCCGGACTGAGCGGCTCCATTGTTACCCCATCCACAGCCCAGGTCACTTTCAAGGTAGGCACCACAAAAAATGCAGATATTAGCCTGTCTGTAAACGGCAATGAGATTGGCAGCGCGAAAGGCACAACTCTTCTGACCAAAGATTACACATTTCCCGGCGTTGGCAACTATGAAGTGAAGGCGACAGCCACTGCTGACGGCCAGACAGTCACCGACATTAAGAATTACGTGTTTGTTGAAGAATCTAAGGCAGAGAACTATCCCGGTGGCAATCCCAAGATGGGTCCCGTAAAGAACGCTGACGGAAGCGTCACTTTCTGTTTAGGCGCACCGGGCAAGAGCAGCGTAATGCTGATCGGGGCATGGAACGACTATGCCCCCGACAATAATTATGTGATGAAATATCAGGATGTAGATGGTCTCCGCTATTTCTGGACCACGGTGAAAGGCCTTGACAATAATAAGCAATATGGATATTATTTCCTCGTAGATGGCTCTATCAAAGTAAGCGACCCATATGCCCGGTTGGTGCTCGACCCTTGGAACGACAAATACATATCGACTGATGTTTACCCCAACCTTCCGGCTTATCCTTTTGACGTGATCGATGGAATTCCTTTGGCTATTTATCAAGGCAACATCAATGATTATGATTGGAAAGTGAACGATTTCAAGGGGGCTGCATCTTCCGACCTGATTATCTATGAACTCCTTTTCCGCGACTTTACCGGCACTGAGGGTGCCGCCTACGGCAATGGTACTGTGCGCAAGGCTATCGAAAAAATTCCTTATCTCAAGACTCTCGGTGTGAATGCCATCGAAGTGCTACCCATAATGGAATTCAACGGCAATATTTCTTGGGGATATAATCCGAACTTCTATTTCGCTCCCGACAAAGCATACGGCACTCCGGCTGACTATAAGGAATTTATCGACATCTGCCATCAGAACGGCATCGCTGTGATACTCGACATGGTATTCAACCAAAGCGACGGTCTGCACCCCTGGTATCAGATGTATATGCCAAGCGAAAATCCTTTCTACAATATGAATGCTCCTCACGCCTACAGCGTACTCAACGACTGGAATCAGGGATTCCCAATGGTGCAGCAGCAATGGAAGGATGTGCTTGAATATTGGATGACAGAATATAAGTTCGACGGTTTCCGCTTCGACCTCGTAAAGGGACTTGGCAACAATGACTCATATTCCAACTCAGGCGATGCTGCTACCAATGCCTTCAACCAGTCTCGCATCGACCGTATGCGTGAGCTTCAGAAAGTAGTCGAGGCTGTAAATCCTAACGGATATTTCATCAACGAGAATCTTGCCACTGCTCGCGAAGAAAATGCAATGGCTGAGACAGGGCAACTAAACTGGGCAAACCTCAACAATGCCGGTTGTCAGTTTGCAATGGGATATCAGAGCGATAGCAACCTCAACCGATTCTATGCACCCAAAGATGATGGACGCCTGTGGGGCTCAACCGTATCTTATCTTGAGAGCCATGATGAGCAGCGTCTTGCATATAAGCAGGATCAGTATGCTCCGGCAGGGATTAAGGGTAATGTTGCAAATTCAATGCATCGTTTGGGTTCTGCAGCAGCGCAGATGATCCTTGCTCCGGGCGCTCATATGATATGGCAGTTCTCAGAACTCGGCAACTACGACAACACTAAAGATAACAATGGAGGCAACAACACCGACCCGAAGACCGTTCGCTGGAATCTCTTGAACAATCCTTATAGAAAAGGACTCTACGACAACTACTCAGAGTTGATCGGGCTGCGCAAGAACTCCGACCTCTTTGCCGAGACTGCATCGTTTGATAACAAATGCAGCCAATCGGATTGGGCGAATGGACGCACGATGGTTTCTCGCTCAGGCAACAAGGAACTCATCACAGTAATCAATCCTAATATCGACAAGGAAATCACTGTAAGGGTTAGTTTCAGCAAAAAACAAGAATCTGACTATCAGATTCTGTCAAAATCTTTTGACAGCAACCCATCATTCAGTGTCACGTCAGGCACTGTCACTGTCCCAGCCAACTGCTATGTCTCCATAGCCAGCATGGAAGTAAGTGAGGTGGTAAATGTATGGGATGACACTGCCAATTCAGCACTGAGAGTTCATCGTGAAGGCAACTGCATTGTAGTGGATTATGCTGAAGCCGCAATCGAAATCTATTCGATGGATGGCAGAAAAGTAGCGACTCTTCAGAATGCAGGACGCGAGGAATTGGGTACAGGCGTTTATATAGTAAAAAGCGGAAACAACACAGTCAAGATCGCCATCTGATCCATATCTTCATATAGAAAGAAAGCCCGCCATCCGGTGGGCTTTCTCTTTTTTATATCACTTCTCCTCTCAGTGTGGCAGAAGAAGCATCGCTGACACGCACACGTATAAAGTCTCCTGGCTTATGAGAGCCTCGTGGGAATACTACTACTTTATTCTGCGATGTCCGACCGAAAAGTTCATCGGCGCTGCGCTTTGATACTCCCTCCACGAGCACATCAAACTCCTTGCCGACATCCCGGCGGTTGGATTCAAGGCTCAATTCGTTTTGCAAGGCTATCATGCGGTTGAGTCGCTCCACTTTCACTTCCTCCGGAACATTGTCCGGGAGATTCTTTGAGGCAAAAGTCCCGGGACGCTCTGAATATTTAAACATGAAGGCACTGTCAAATCCTGCCTCCCTCATCAGTGATAGAGTCTCCTGGAAATCCTCTTCCGATTCATTATGGAATCCGGTGAACATATCTGTGGATATGCCGGCTTCGGGAAGTATACGCCGTATGGCAGCAATGCGGTCGAGATACCATTCGCGGGTATATTTGCGGTTCATGTCCTTAAGAACACTGTTGCTTCCGCTCTGCACCGGCAGATGTATATGCCGCGCGATATTAGGATGAGAGGCCATCACCTCAAGGGTTGTGTCGCTCATATCTTTTGGATGAGAAGTAGTGAAGCGCACACGCATGTCTGGAGCCGCTTCCGCCACCATTGCCAGGAGAGCCGGGAAATCTACCTTTGTCCCGTCTTCTCTCTCGAAAGAATAGGAATTGACGTTCTGTCCTAAAAGCGTAACCTCCTTGAAACCACGTTCACGTAAGTCAGCAAGTTCTCGGAGAATGCTTTCAGGCTCCCGCGAGCGTTCCCGCCCTCGCGTATATGGAACTATGCAATAAGAGCAGAAATTATTGCATCCTCGCATGATTGAAATGAATCCGCTCACCCCGGCACTCCCAATTCGGCGCGGCAGCACATCGCGATAGGTCTCAGTTAGGCTCAGATCGATATCCATGGCTTTTTCTCCCGCCTCTGCTGCCGCGAAAAGTTCCGGCAACTGGAGATAACTGTCAGGACCTGCAACCACATCTACCCCATAATCATCAATAAGCGTCTTCTTCAGGCGCTCTGCCATGCATCCGATTACCGCAATGATAATCTTTCTTCCTGTTTTACGACGGTATGCCTTCCAATGGCTGATGCGTTGATAGATCTTTTGCTCCGCGTTGTCGCGGATTGAGCATGTGTTGAAAATGATGGCTGAGGCTTCTTCGTCACGTTCCGTGAGCTCATATCCTGCCATCCCCAAAACAGACGCTACCACCTCCGAATCTGCCACATTCATCTGGCATCCGTAGGTTTCTATGCGCACTTTCTTGGAAAAAGTGCAGTTTTTATCGTCTACAAGTCGAAAAACAGTGTCCATACTATTTGATATTTGAAAGATATTTCCTAAATTTGTACCAAATTCTTAAATCGTCTACAAAATTACACAATAAATCGATTTGTTACAAATGAGCATCCCTTTTATTTCGGCCGAAGAGGCTGCTTCCTACATCAAAAACGGTGATAATGTAGGTTTATCGGGCTTTACTGCATCCGGTACCCCAAAAGTTGTAACAGTTGCTTTGGCTAAGAAAGCCAAGGAACTCCATGAAAAAGGACTTCCCTTCAAGATCAATCTATTCACAGGAGCTTCAACCAACGACCACGTTGACGGTGAGCTCTCACGTGCTGATGCTATCGCCATCCGTACTCCCTACCAGGGTCACAGCGACTCTCGCAAAGCAATCAACGCCCAGTCTATCAATTATTTCGATGGTCATCTTAGCATGATGGCGCAAGACCTCCGATATGGATTCTTCGGCGACATTGATGTGGCTATCATCGAAGTGACGGAAATGAGCCCCAACGGCGACGTTATCCTTGGAGCAGGCCTCGGCATGACTCCAACACTCGCAAAGATGGCGAAAAAGATTATCCTGGAATACTCAAGCTACTACAAGACTTCTTTCCGTGGATTCCACGATAATTATGTTCCTCTTGATCCTCCCCATCGTCGTGAGATTCCTATCTATAAGCCATCTGACCGCATTGGCTCTACAGTGCTCCATCTCGACCCGAAGAAAATTATTGGTGTCGTGCCCTCAAATGCTTCTGAAGGTGTGAAGCCATTTACTCCTTCCGACGAAGTGACACACATGATTGGTGAGAATGTCTGCAACTTCCTCGTGCAGCAGCTTCGCTCAGGCATGCTCCCTAAGGAATTCCTTCCTATCCAGTCAGGTGTGGGCAATGTAGCAAACTCCGTGCTCTACGGCCTGGGTGAGAATCCGGATATCCCCCCGTTTGAAATGTATACAGAAGTGATTCAGGATGCTGTAATGTCACTAATGGAACAGGGGCACTGTAAGTTTGCTTCCACTTGTGCCATGACTTTCTCTGATGATGCAATGCTTCACTTCATGGAGAACATCGACTTCTTCCGCGACAAAATATTGCTCCGCTCAGGTGAGATTTCAAACAGTCCTGAAGTAGTGCGCCGACTTGGTGTCATAACTATGAACACCGCACTGGAGGCTGATATCTATGGCAATGTCAATTCTACCCATGTGCTTGGCACAAAGATGATGAACGGCATCGGCGGTTCGGGCGACTTCACTCGCAACGGATATCTATCCATCTTCTCTTGCCCGTCAATCCAGAAGGGTGGCAAGATTTCCGCTATCGTCCCCATGTGCTCGCATATCGACCACTCAGAGCACTCAGTCAACGTGCTTATCACAGAACAGGGTGTGGCTGACCTCCGAGGCAAAGATCCGCGCCAGAGAGCAGAGACCATCATCGAGAACTGCGTTCACCCGATGTATAAGGAAATCCTCTGGGATTATCTGAAACTTGCCAACAAAGGCGTCAAGGCACACACTCCGCATCATCTGCACGCAGCCTTTGCCCTCCACGAGACATTCATCGACTGTGGCGACATGTCACAAGTAGACTTCGCCAAATATTATTAATTCTAATTTTAATTGAGAATTGATAATTTATTCTATACTAAAATTGAAGAGGCAGCCGAAAATCGGCTGCCTCTTCAATTTTATTGGTCTTATTGGCCCTATTAGTCCCATTAATTATCCCTATCAGCCTTTCTACACTCCCCCTTTAGGGGGGCTGGGGGGCTTCAGACCCTTACTCCGTCTCAATAGGGAAAAGCTTGCACCCACCTTTCTTTTTAATGTCGGGCGTACCCTTATAGTAGATCTTCGTCTTCCCTATTCCCGTGACATTGAGGGTATTCACCGCCCAGCATCCGATAGAGCCATTCCCAAATGTCTTGCACCCTACATTGACAGACTCCAGACGATCTGCTTGAATTGTCCCGTTGCCGATCATAGAGAAGTTTGCCTGCTCGCAGTTGCCCGAGAGCGTGATGGTGCCGTTTCCGGATTTAATAGATGCAGAAATCTTGGTGGCTTTCACATCATTGGCGATTATTGCGCCATTCCCCATCAATGAAAAATTTAAGGTGCTTGCCGGTGCCACTGACTTTATTGTCAACGTTGTCTCTGACGAGATCGAAGCGCTTTCCAAGAAGTCAGAGTAGATATACAATGTTGGCAATTCCGGGTCATCCACATAAGGAGTCTCTACCTGAATCCTGAGCTTTGCCCCTTTTTGGGTAATGATAAAAGCCTTGGCATATTTTTGGTCCCCTTCATAAGTGACTCGGCTTGGGGTGCCACTTGCACCAACATATACCACGTTGACATTGTCATCTACCGACACTTTACTGAATTGCCCTACTGGCAAAGTAAATTCCTTGGCACTCATCTGAAGGCAACCCGTCAGCACCGCCAAAATCATCAGAATCCTTATCTTCATAGTTAATATATTTAATACTTCAAGTTCTGCTTATCTAATCTTTTATATCTAATAATAATGTCCCTAAATTAATCCGGGAGCGAACATTGCCCGGAGGGCAATAATCTTGTTAGATCATCCCGGATTGCCCGGAGGGCAATAATCTTGTTAACCCTGGGCGAGGCCCGGGGTCAAGGCCATTCTTCCCATCATTCCACCCCGGAGGGGTGGCACTTACGCTGCTTATCTAATCTTTAAAGAAAAAGAATTTTTCTTCTATTTCTGTGAGTAAATTTTCAAGTTCTTCTTGTTTCTCTGCACGCAGGAGCCGGATGCGGGTCTCCCGGAAGTCAGGAATCCCCTTCAGAAGCGGCGTAGCGGCAAGATGTCGGCGCACATGGAGGATTCCCCTATATTCATCTATCCGGTCGATAGATTCGCATATCTGACGCCTAAGCAACGCAAACTTTTCTTCATTGCTGATTTCAGGCAGAATCCCTGTGGAAAGGTATTCCTTGACTTCGCGGAATATCCAAGGAGCCCCGAAACTGGCTCGCCCTATCATCACTCCGTCCACTCCATACGTGTCAAAGGCATTTTTGGCTTGCTCAGCACTCTTGATGTCGCCATTGCCTATGATCGGAATTTCAATGCGGGGATCCGCTTTCACCTCCCCTATTAGTGTCCAGTCAGCATCGCCGGTATACATCTGTGAGCGTGTGCGCCCATGGATGGTAAGAGCCTTTATTCCGCAATCTTGAAGGCGTGGGGCAAGTTCAGTGATTATCTTGTTTTCGCAGTCCCAACCAAGGCGTGTCTTGACAGTGACAGGAATATCTACAGCTTCCACCACTGCCTTGGTGATGGCAAGCATCTTCTCCGGATTCCGGAGCATCCCGGCTCCGGCTCCTTTTGCTGCCACTTTTTTCACCGGACAGCCAAAATTTATATCGAGTATATCCGGACGAGCCTGCTCCACTATTTTTGCCGCCTCCACCATAGCCTCCGGCTCACGACCGTAAATCTGGATAGCAACAGGGCGCTCGCGGTCATCTATGGTAAGCTTGCGTGTAGTGGAGTTGATGTTGCGAACAAGAGCCTCTGCCGACACGAATTCCGTGTAGACCATAGCTGCCCCCTGCTCTCGGCAAATAAGACGGAAAGACGGGTCAGTCACGTCTTCCATCGGCGCAAGCATCACTGGAAGCACACCTATTCTTATCTTATCTATGCATAATTCCTTATTCATAATGCATTCATAAAAGCGTGAGGCGCGAGCATCGGGAGGGGGAGAGAAGTTCGGCAGCCTCGCGCAATTGTTCGGCTGTCACCTCCTTAATCCTTTCTGCCGTATGAGATGTATCGTAGATCGATCCCCTGAAAAGTAAGCTCTTACCCATGTTGATTGCCATATTCTCCCGATTGTCTGTACTCACGAGAAGCTGTCCGCAATATTGTGTCTTTATCTTGTCAAGCATGCGCTCAGTCATTGTATTCTGTGCCAGTCGGTCCAATTCTTTGCGCACTATGGAAAGACACTTCTTCACATTGCTCTTGTCACATCCGATGTAGACCGACCAAAGCCCGCAATCACTGAACATGGAATTGAAACTATCCACTGCATACACTAATCCTCTCTTCTCACGCAATTCACTATTCAGCAGACTGCTCATGCATGGACCGCCGATATAATTATTTAGCAAATAGAGCGCAAACCGTCGCGGATCGTCTCTGCTTACCGTACGGCTTCCGAAAATTGTATGAGCCTGAAACCCGTCATTATCTATCACCTCATCAAAAGGTGGCAATTCTTCATGGATAACGCGAGTCGGTCGACGAAATGGGAAATTAAGAAGCCCGAAATGCTTATCTACCCTTTTTATCAGTTTCTCAGGATCGTCAGGGGCTGAAATGTATACCACCATATTCCCGGGCGTATAGTTGAGATCGAGAAATTGCCGGCACTCTCGTCCAGTCAATGCACGTACACTTTCCGGATTGCCGAGTATATTGTGGGCGAGGGCATTCCCTTTGAAAATACGCTCTTCATACTCGTCGTAGACATTTTCCGAAGGGGTGTCAAGATAAGACTTTATCTCTTCCACCACCACTTCATGCTCCATTTCTATTTCATGATCAGGGAAAAGTGAATTGGCAATTATGTCAGCGAGGAGTTCTATGGCGCGGTCTGCATATCCTGCAGGTGCAGTCGTATATATGATAGTGTTTTCCTTCGACGTGCTTGCGTTTAATTCTCCCCCGATGCTCTCCATACGGGCAGATATAGCCGAAGAGCGTCGTTTCCACGTCCCTTTGAAGATAGTATGCTCCACAAAATGAGCGAGTCCATGACGGTCGGGTGATTCATCGCGACTGCCGCTGCCGACAACCACCCCAATATAAGCCACTTTAGCATCAGTACGGCATAAAGCCACTCGAAGCCCGTTGGGCAATATATGCGTTACATAATTCATACCGCAAAATTACTCAAAATTTCCGACATACAAAAAAATTAACCATACCAATATAATAGCACGCCCTCACTCCAACTCAAACAACGTAAGCAAGCATGCTCCGCATGC
>CAMWQF010000093.1 GCA_947176285.1 uncultured Porphyromonadaceae bacterium | reverse complement strand
AATAATACATAATGCATAATTATCAGCGTTGAATTAATACAAATAACATCATGAAGAAAGATTTTTTTAAACTATTAGGGATTGGGGCTTTAGCACTGACAGCAGCCTCAGCAAGTGCATCAGATGCTATACTTGCATTCCCCGGGGCTGAAGGTTTCGGCCGTTTCGCTACCGGCGGTCGCGGCGGTGAAATTTATCATGTCACTAATCTGAATGACAGTGGCACCGGCTCACTGCGTGATGCGGTTTCAAAACCAAACCGCATTGTGGTGTTTGACGTGTCAGGCGTCATCAACCTTAAGAGCAGACTTGTGTTCAAAAGCAATCTAACAGTTTTAGGGCAAACTGCTCCGGGAGAAGGAGTCCAGGTATATGGCAATGGAGTGTCATTTTCAGATGCCAACAATATCATCGTGCGCTATCTACGTGTAAGAATGGGCGTTAATGGCGACAGCGGCAAGGATGCTGCCGGAGTTGCTTCAGGCCATGATATGATTTTCGACCATATGTCGGTTCTTTGGGGACGAGACGAGAATTTCTCAGTCAGCAGCAATACTAAAGGCACGGGACCTTCCAATGTTACAATCCAAAACTCAATAATCGGTCAAGGTCTGCAACCTCACTCTTGTGGCGGTCTTATACAGACAGACAATGGCGTGACACTTTTCAGAAACCTCTACATAGAGAATGCTACCCGAAATCCTAAAGTGAAGGGCCTCAATCAGTTTGTCAATAATGTCTCATACAACTGGGGAAAGGAGGCTGCCTACAACATGGGAGGCGACAGTGCAGGCGATTCATGGGCTGAAATTTCAGGCAACTATTGGATCACCGGTCCCTGGCTAAAGGCAGCCTATCCTCTTGTGGGAGGCAACAACAACTTCAAGTATTTCGCAGAAGGGAACTGGTATGACAGCAATATTGACGGAAAACTTGACGGACACAACATGTCTGACGAGGAATATGCTAAATCCGGAGGTTATCGTGTCTATGACACTGCTGACCTTGTGAAGTATGGCGCGCCTAAAGGGGTTCCTGAGATAGCAGGGAAGATGACAGCCCCTGAAGCACTTGAATATGTGCTTTCCTATGGCGGGGCATCTCTCCCTGTGCGCGATGAGGTGGACCAGTATCTGATAGATGAAGTTTCTTCTTTCGGAACTCTCGGCACCACAGGGGGCATAGCGACTGAAAAAGTGCTTCCCCACAAAGGAACAGGCAAACTTTTCGGAGGATACAAACCACTTGACTCAGACGGCGATGGAATACCGGATGAATGGGAAATAGCCAATGGTCTTGACCCGGAAAATGCCAAAGACGCGGCTGAAATCGCTTCAAATGGATATGCCAACATTGAAAACTATGTGTTTACAATCGACTCTGCATATCCTTATATCAAAAATCCAACCGACCTTAAGGCTGTAAAAAACGAAAAGAATGCCATTACCCTTGCTTGGACCGATAATTCAACGGAAGCAACCGGATTTGTAGTGGAAGTTTCTTCTGACGGTGTCTCTTATGCAGAAGCCGGACGCACAGGGAGTGGAGAAACTTCATTTAAAGCCGAAGGTCTTGATGAAAATAAACTATATTATTTCCGAGTGTATGCACTTGGAAAGAATGACATGAGATCGGTTGAGTCTCCGGCTTTGCAGACCATGACTTCAGAGCCTTTCTATCCGGAACCATCTTCTCTTGTAGCCCCTAAAGAAGGAAGCGCAGAGAAGGTGCTTGATGTAGTGCTCAAATGGAAAAACGGCACCAAGGAATATTTCGGCACATTGACCTATAACGTATATTTAGGA
The DNA here is from genome assembly GCA_947176285.1 of uncultured Porphyromonadaceae bacterium. GTDB lineage: Bacteria > Bacteroidota > Bacteroidia > Bacteroidales > Muribaculaceae > Lepagella. Next base: position 7,742 of record CAMWQF010000093.1, on the reverse strand, counting down.
ACATCTGCAGAATCCCTGGAAGAAATCGCAACCGGCCTGACAGAAACCACACTTAACCCGGGAGAACTTGAAGCGAACACCACCTACTACTGGCGTGTGGATGCAGTCAACAATACCGGAGCCACAGAAGGTGAACTATGGAGTTTCGTCACTGTAGCAGGGGGTACACTCTTCTATACAGACTTCCATACAACCCCTGCTTCTTTTGGCAACTCAGATTGGGGCACCATCATAGCCGGCAATCAAGCCGACATCATGAAAGGCGTGAAGGCAGAAGAGACGTTTGACAATATGCGACTCGGAACAGACGGAGGCCGCCTTGTGGCATTCGGCAATCTTTCTCCTTATACAGTATATTCATCTGAAGACAATGGAGCTTCAAAGAATGCTGTCGGATTTATCGGAAAGCAAGGCAACGTAGACAAATGCTACATTCAAATCGACGATATCCAGGCTCCATGGAAGATTACTCTCTATTGCGGTAACTCTGACAAAAGTTCCCAGTCTGTGAAACTCAGCCTTGGCGAAGATCTTAATGGCGATGGAATCATGAATGCAGATGACGACCTTGCCACCTTCAAGTTCAAGTCTGCAGAAAAGAAAACCTATAAGTTCACTTATACATATGAGGGAACCGGCCTCACCAATGTAAGAATTGATCGTGCATCCCTTAAAGACAAGGGTATCAATTTCCACGATATCCTAATCGAACAGCACGTCTCAAACACTCCGGGAGCCGTAGATGAAATTGGAGACCTATCTACTCCGGATGTAGAAGTGATCGGAGACGCAGTGACAGTCAACGGACTTGACGGCAAGAGCAGCATCAATGTCTATGACATGGCAGGACGCATTGTCTATACAGAAACTCCTACGGCAGGAAGCATAGGATTTACTCTCCCAAAAGGAATCTATATCATCGCTGTAGAAAAGCTTTTGCCCATAAAAATCATAACTAAGTAAACAAGTCTGAGCAAAGCCAATGGCAAAAGATAAAATCGCACGCTATCTTTGGATTGTAGACACAATCTTAAAATACAAGAAACTCTCGAAAGCCAGGCTCAATGAGTTGTGGATAAATTCGAGTTTTTCTGACGGAAATCCCCTTGCCGACCGAACATTCTATAAATATCGGCGGGGCATTGAGGAAACCTTCGGCATTGAGATAGTCTGCGATCCTGACGGTTCATACCGTATAGAATCCAATGGGTCGATATCGGCAAAGCAACTCACCGACATGACTCTAAACAGTTCTGCTGCAATTAGCACGATACAGAAACTTGGAACTTATTCTGATCGAATAGTAATGGAAGATATTCCCTCTGCCAGGGAATATCTCCCTATGGTAGCAGAAGCGATGCACGACGGTATCAACATCGTGTTTACCTATTCAGGATTTTCACGTACGCGCCCGGAGGTAGGCATCCTTTTCTCCCCATATTTCCTGAAACTATATAAGCAGAGGTGGTATATGTTTGGAGCAAAAGATGGCAGGACACTGCGCACGTATGCTTTAGACCGCGTCACTGAGATGGAACTCACAGGCGAAAAGTTTGTCATGCCACTCGGAATAAACATCAACAAATACTTTGGCAATATAGTGGGTGTAACTACGTCGAAAGCCCCTATCCGGGAAGTAATCATTCAGACAACGACCACGCGTGCCAAATATCTGAGGGCACTTCCGCTTCATCATACTCAGGAGGAAGAGATCCATGATTTCTATTCTATTTTCAAGTATCGATTGAAGATAAATTATGAGTTGATCAGCGAACTTATGGCAATGGGACCTGATGTGACGGTGATAGCCCCTCGAGAATTGCAGATGATGCTGCTCAATAGGCTTAAGGAGACGCTGGATAACTATAAATAGTTAATTCATAATGCATAATTCATAATGTACAATTATGAATCTCGGAAGACCAGATAATAATACTTTTATGATATTATACTTTTAAATTGACCAAATACTAAGATGATAAAAAATCCGCTCGGAGGAACCCGGGCGGATTTTTTAGTCTGATTATTTTTAGAGATTAACTGATTGCTTCTATCAGCTTTATAGCATCAACATATTTGGCAATGCTTTCAGCCACAAGTTTGGCGTCTTGCATAGCGTGAACTACGGTTGCAGGACGGTTAGTAACATCACCACCGGCAAAGACACCTTTTCTAGTGGTCATGCCGTAAGGAGTTTCCCTTGTCAGCACATATCCTTTGTCGTCGACTTCAATACCTTCAGTAGAGTCTACGATGCGGGATGCCGGAGCGGATCCAACTGCCATGATGACACGGTCGACAGGCATTTCCTTTTCTACACCATCTTGTTCTATGATAATGGAGTGTAGGCGTAAGCCCTCCGCACCATTAACCTTCTTGACATTTGTATTCCAAAGGAATTTCACACCCTCTTCCACAGCTTCATCGTATTCAGCACGAAGAGCAGACATAGTAGTAATGTCTCGGTGATAGATCACAGACACTTCCGATGCACCCATGCGGAGAGCTGACCGGGCAGCATCCATTGCAGTGTTGCCGCAACCAATTACCGCAATCTTGTCGCCTTCTCCGATAACGACTTCTTCCTTGGCAATGAATCCCTGATTGTAAAGACTCACACGGCGCAAGAACCATACAGCCTGCCGAACACCGGGATGAGTGCCACCTTCAATCGAAAGCGTCTTTGGGCGGTTGGTGCCGGTGCCCATGAATATTGCATCAAAACCATCTTCAAAAAGACGATCGATCGTATAGTTCTGACCAATAGTGGTGCGCAGATGGATTTTTACACCAAGGTTCTCGATTTTCTTGATCTCACGTTTCACCACTTCCTTCGGAAGGCGATACTCAGGAATACCGAAAGTCAATACTCCACCCGGCTCAATACCCATTTCAAAGATTTCGACATGGAATCCTTGGCGGGAAAGGTCGCCGGCAATAGTCAATCCGGCAGGACCGGAACCGATAACCGCTACCCTACCGCGAGTCTTCTCCGGGATATTCTCATGACTCCATCCGGCTTCACTATCGAAGTCTGCCACGAAGCGCTCGAGTTTGCCAATATGGATAGCCTCACCTTTCTTAGCAAGGACACAATTACCCTCACATTGACGTTCGTGGGCGCACACGCGTCCGCATACAGCAGGAAGATTGCTGCGATTGTGGATTATCTCAATCGCGTTGCCGAAGTTGCCATGGGCAAGTTCTCCTATCCAATCAGGGATGTCGTTGCTAATAGGGCACCCTTTCTTACACCCCGGCACTTTGCAGTGAAGACATCTCTGTGCTTCCTTTATGGCCTGAGGAAGAGTGTAGCTTTCAGATACTTCTTTAAATTCTTCGTTCATTATTTGGGTTGCTTTCCGATATATGCGAGGATACCACCATCCACGTATAGGATATGTCCATTTACGAAATTTGATGCGTCAGAAGCGAGGAAAACTGCCGGTCCCATCAAGTCTTCGGGAGTACCCCAGCGTCCTGCAGGAGTCTTAGAAATGATAAACTGATCGAAAGGATGACGAGAACCGTCGGGCTGAATCTCGCGCAGAGGAGCAGTCTGGTCAGTAGCGATATAGCCCGGGCCAATGCCATTACATTGAATGTTGGCTTCGCCATATTCAGAGCAAATATTCTTAGTGAGCATCTTAAGACCACCCTTAGCAGCAGCATATGCTGAAACTGTTTCTCTTCCAAGTTCAGACATCATGGAGCAAACATTTATGATCTTACCATGACCTTTCTTAATCATTCCGGGGATTACGGCTTTTGCGCAGATGTAAGGAGCGATTAGGTCAACGTCTACTACACGACGGAAGTCATTGACGTCCATTTCTTCCATAGGGATTCTCTTGATGATACCGGCATTATTGACAAGAATATCGATAGTGCCAACATTAGCCTCTATATCAGCAACCATAGCCTTTACAGCAGCTTCGTCGGTCACATCGCAGAGGTAGCCCTTAGCATCAATTCCAAGTTCCTTGTAAGCCTTCAAGCCGCGATCTACAGTCTCTTGACGGGAACAATTGAAAACAATCTTTGCGCCAGCTTCAGCAAAAGCTTGAGCAATAGCCAATCCGATGCCATAAGCGGCTCCGGTGACGAGGGCAACTTTGCCCTCAAGTGAGAAATTAACCATTGTCTTAAATATTTAGGTTTAGTTCAAATAAGTCAGGTTGTTCGCGCTATTAACGCATGCTATGCAAAATTAATGATTTTTTTTGAATTATAATAAGATTTGTAGTATTTTTTGCATGACAAGGATTAGATTTATGGTTGGAGGAGTCCTTCATTGACCAGACGGAGCGAATCGGCTGGGCTTAGATCGGAATCAGGCAGTGGCTCTATGCCAGCCGGAAGCTGCACTTGCAATTTGGCAAAGCGAGATTTCTGCACACCCCGCTTGAATACGCTTTCAATCTGATCTATAAGATTTATACGGGCAGAATTGACTATATCAGTACTCTCAATCACCGTATTTTCATTAAATCTTGCACCGCCAAATTTCACTTTGAATTTCTTCGGATTCCCCTTGATAGTAACTCCAAATTTAAACGGAATCGGAGATTTCAACACTGAGAGGTGATAGTCAAAATCCATATCCATATTGTTGGAGCCATAGACACCCAAACGGTAACGGTCGATATTGAAAGCAAAAGGATACACACGCAACAACCCATCCTCAACGGTCATCTCCACGTTAAGTTTATGGATAGTATTGTCAGATTTATCTTTAAATCCGAGCCATTTACCCAGAGTGCGATATTTCTTAGGATCGATAAATGCCAAATTGTCGCCGGAAATCCTTATGGCAGCATTAAGACTTGGAAGAGAAATATTCATACCGGAATCAATACGGCAGGTGGCAGCAATATCCGCGCCAATGGTGCCGGAGAAGTCATGCATCAATGGTGTAATAGAGTCTATAGCAGGCACAAGGCTGACAAATTTCGCTATATTAAAGTCATTGACTTCCAAACCAAATCCAAGATGCATGTTTTCAATCTTTGGTGCAGAATAAAGAGCAGAGACGGTGATGTCGCCGGCATCAGAATCGGCTTTCATATTGTGAAGGTTGACAGCACCATCATAAACCAGAAGATCGGCCCCCATATTCTGCAAATCGAAATCGCTATATAGCAAATGATTCGCCTTAATCTTAACTTGCGCATCTACATTTACAGGGATGAGAATTGGAGAAGAGCGCCCGGGTCCTTTTTTGGATAGGGCATCGAGTCGGGCTTGCAACGACTTGTCATCGTCAGTAGCCAACTTGCGGACTTTGCCATGACGCTTGTCGGAAGCATAAGAAGCACCGGTGAAAACAGTAGCCGATAACTCGTTGATATCAATTGTGTCACTAAGCAAAGAGAAGTTAACCTTAAGATCATTGTCAGTCTTGGCAGTCATTGCCCGGCGGACATTTGTCACAAGTCCGGATATGGCAAGATCTGACATTCCTGCACGCAGCGCTATATTAGAAATATTGACCGTATCATTGTTGAATTTCAAATCTACTGTTGAAATTCTATTACGGAGAGGGAAAAATGGCGTCAAGAGATGGGCATTTTGGGTATTGACCGATCCTTTCAATTTCCATCCGTTTAGAAACCGGCTGAACTGCTCAGTAAGATTCCATACCAAAATCTCCTCATCTTCAGCATCCACATCGCTATATACCCTACGAATACGCTTTCTATGCAGACGCGATTCATAGACATATTTATAAACCTTTTTCGGGGGTATATATGACATTTCACGACGAGATACCACTTTTTTCTTTTCAATTTTTGTCTTGACAGATTTAGACAACATTTTCAAGAGAGATGCTTTGACCTTTGTATCAGATAAAAGCACCCTGTCGGAGAGCGTGCCTGCCGACACTTTCCCTATAAGGAGATCGGCTGATATTTCAGGTATCTTACCTGCATTTTTCACCTCTCTCAGTTTAACTTTTCCTCCAATTTTACGAATACGCGCACCTGCGCTGTCCTTTAGGGCAATGATATTGAAACGCCCCACTTTCAAATCACCAACTATCGGCATTCTTGATGAGGCATTCAAACTAATCGAGCCCAATGCCAAATCTACACCACTGACAAGAATGGTGGCAGTATCTACTGCCAATTTAGCATTGAGCAGAGGAAGATCATTGACAATACGATTAGAATCAAAATCAATCTTGGCTTTCCCGATCTCCACCATTTTGCTTGTGTCGGCGGTCAAGAAATAGATATTTTTGGCAGTCACAGAGCCATCAGCCACAAGACTTTGCAGATGCTTGACATCAAACATCGAAAGGCTTCCTTTTGCCTGAACATCTGCCGAAATTTTCCCGGCAAGATAACCGGAAATCTTTTCCTTTATTATCGGAGGGAGGTCAACGAAATCCAAATTACCGGACACTTTTACATCAAACGATGGATCTGATATAGGAGTTGCAATAAGGGCAGATACCCTCAGACCTGTCCCGGGACCGGCAACAGAAAAGCGCTGAAGGTCCACTACCGTCCGGTCGGGAAGATTTGTGACTGTATTCAGAGTTACATCAAATGCAATGTCATGAAGTTTTGCATTGCCATATCTCATAAATGACGGTGGCATTGACAATTCTATGCGGGCGGTAGGCAAAGTATCCGTTGCAAGATTCATGGGGCTTAATAATTCAAATTTCCCCTTCACCGCAGCATTTGTAGTAAAGAATGGGGAGTAGAGCCGATGTTGCTGCCGGATAGAATCGGGAAGCAATGACAGCAGATCGGTAATGGCAACCGGTTTTAGATCTACATTGAGTTTTTTTATAACCGGATCATTTTTCAGATCGAATTCGGCTGTCGCGATGGCATTGATGAAAGCCCCACGCAACTCCATTTTATCAACAGCCACAAGTTCCGGATTTTGGGGATTCCAATATACTTTTCCATTAACGCCAAAGTTTATTTGCTCAAGATTTGTAACCAGGGTGGCTTTAGGAGAGGTGACATTACCATTGATCTTAAGACGATAGGTAGGTTGTTCTCTTCCATCAACGGCAGCATCTGTCAGCAACAAGACAGAGGCTGATGTAGAATCCGCAGCATTGTAGAATCGTATTTCCTTTGGGCGTTCAAGCGCTATTCGATCAAGGCGGATGCCTGGAAGTTCAGATTTTGATTCGGTAGTGTCAGCAGGAATAGTAATGATGTCATAATTTGCTTTCCCGTCATGAGCAATGACAAGATTGACACCCAATCCTCGCAAAACTACATTGTGAATTGACAATTCATTATCGACGAGCAGACGTTTTATATTCAATGATCCTGCGAAATAGTCAAGAGTAAGAAGGGAATCTGCATAATTAGGGAGCAAACCTTTTTGTTGAGAAGACAATGAATCGAAGGCATGAGATATAATTGAAAGATCTTCAACTTCCACCCCGAGGATGGGGAAATGCGGATGAAAACCAAGTTTGAGTTTTCCAATCTTTACATGCCCGTCGACATAGTCGTTTGCCGCTTCTTCAATCATCGGGGCAAGACGGTCAGAATCAATGAATTTTACAGCACAAAATAGTAAGATGCAGCCGATTGCTATAACAGAAAAGACTGTCCAGCCACACACCTTAAGTATCTTTACGAAAAGATTTCTTTTCTTGTCTTCGCTCTTACTCTCGCTCTCGTCCATAACTCATTTTCACAATTACAGAAGTTGTTTAAACTTACTTACGAATTCAAAATTTACAAAATTACAAAACTTACTTG
>CAMWQF010000092.1 GCA_947176285.1 uncultured Porphyromonadaceae bacterium | reverse complement strand
TTAACGTTTACGGCGTCTGACTGATTTCTGAGCGCTGGAATTTGCAGAGGAAGAACCAGACACGGACTTAGGCTTTGAAGCTTTAGGAGTAGATGGCTTTTTAGCAGAAGAAGTCGATGCGGAAGGTTTCTTACGCCCGGAGCGCGCAGAAGAACGAGTCTTTGTTACCGGTTTGGCATTATCTTCATCTGCAGTTACGACCACACGCTCAGGAATTGTATCTGATTTTGCAACTTCTGATTTTCCGGACTCTTCAGCCTCACGCATTGCAAAGTATTCTTCTCGAGTCGGAACCCACAGATTTTTCCCAAATTCCCTCAGGCGAGTGTCAATGCTGTCTTGAGCACGTTTCAAATCATCTTCATCGGGATACATCTGAGCCATGGAGAGATTGCGAAGATTCTTAGTCTTATAAATCTCGCCTTTGTACATGCCAAGATTAAAATAGTCATCAAGACTATATTGAGGAAGATTGTTGTCATCGCTTAAGAAAACATATTGTTGCGCCAGATATGGTCGAAGTTGATCAAACTTCACCCAAAACATAGGATAGTTTGCCGCGCCACCATAATCCCCTGAGCGAGTCAACACAGGGCATATAGCCTCAACAAAAGTCTTCATCTTATTGCTTCTACGATCAAACTCCCATTTCTCAATGATATAATATTTCAATGCCTGACCAGCAGGGACATCTGCTTCCTCTATGGTATAGGTAGCCCGATCTCCACTACCCTGAGTCTGATACATGATTTCAAAGCGATCAAGCATTTCATCAACCTTTATCTTGTATTGATCGGTAAAGAGTTCTCTGCCATCAAGATATTCATAAGCGGGAATTTTACCATCTACTACAAGACCAAATATTATACGGAATAAATTTTGCTGTCCATCAACAACATCTTCTGGGAAATAGAGGGGTGTATTCTCCGGAACATTAATCAGGTCGAGCTGGCGATATATTTCGCGCATGTATGCGAGATCGGCATCATGAGTCTTAGGACTCTCAAAAAATCCCTGCATTCTGTCTGTGATTTTCGGACCGGTGGTCTCTTCTTGCTTTTGTCCACGTTTAGAGCCTCCGCTACGGCGAACCACACCGGTATTATCCTGTGCCGTTGAAGCAAGGACTGTCGCTGCTAAAGCAGCTATAGGGAATATCCTTTTGAGTATTTTCATCATTATTTCCGGTTTTAGTTGAGCACCACCTGCATAGGTGATATGGATCGAGTGATACCATCAGGGCCTTTAGCCTTAACATCTGAAATGAAGAACTGCTGCCCATTCTTAAGGCGACGGAACTGTTCCTTCTGCCTACTTGAGAATTTTGAGCCATCACTCACTTCCGGGATAGCGTTGCCCATTGAGTCAAAAAATATAGTAGAGAACGACACGACAGAGTATGCCACGTCAAGAATACCATCATCTACAGAGGCTGACAAACCATCCGCCGCCATAAGGGCAGACTTGCTTATACGCTTAGGACCACCCTTGTAGACAGAAGGATTTCCTTGAGCATCTTTAACCGTTATGTAAGCAGTAGGATCGGGAAGCTGACGAATGCGGAATGTCATGCTTCCTACATTCTGGCTGTGACCATCTACAGATGCTGACACATTGATTACAGCATTCTCACCTACTTTTGTGGGGCGAGCTATCCAATGATCTCCATTGCGCGTCAAGGCGCCATTAGTCATTGTAGCAGTAAGGGCAGTCATCGGGACACCCGGCACTGAGATTGAGATAGGATTGTCGATACCTGCATAGAGGACATTCATCATCGTAGGAGAGATCGTCGCCATTGGTTCTATGACGTTGTATTGTGACTTGAATTCATGCTTTTCAAGAGTACCATCTCCTTTCTTAACTTCAAGATAGCCGGAATATTCATGAGCGCCGGTAGCCCCTGCAGTAAACTCATACAAGCCATCCGGATTTCCAAGTTTCTGGCCGTTGATGAATATTTCAGGCCGCATGGTAGTGTCGATTGCAGCAAGGACTATCTTAGCAGAATATTTACCGCCACGCATCACCATATTGGAATTAGGAAGCACATATGCACTGAGTTCATTGACACGAACATCTCCTATATCGACGTTAGTGATAAGATTTGAGAGAGCCTCGCTTTCGGCTTGACTGACATCATTCTGCAACTTAGTCAGCATTGTGACGGCGGCGATAGCGGGCATATTATCGAATAGTTTCTCTTCCCACTTTACTTCTCCGACTGTGCCTTTCACATCTTCAGACTGAGTAGAGAGCATTTCATTTATTACACCACGCTTCACTGAGTCAGGAACAAGAGTGGTAACATAATCCCTATATTCATCGATTGCCTGACGCAATTTTTCGCCTCTTTTTGAAGATGGATTCAGAAGCACAGCTGAGGCAGCCTCAAGATCATCAAGATTCTTCAGATCACGGTAATCTCCATTCTTGCCGTCTGCTTTTACAGCTATATCTGTCTTTACTTCTTCTATGAGGGCGTATAGGTTGCCGGTTCGTTCATGAAGAATATTTCCCTTCTCATACCATGGCCCGGCTTTGGCAGGATTCTTTTCATAAAGTTCTGCCAAATAGTCGAATTGTATTTTATTTTTCGTAGAAAGATTGTCGTTGGTGCGATGCAGAGAATCCTGAACCTGACTGAAGCCATTCAGCACATCGCTCGAGACATTGAGTGCAAGCATGGCTGTGAGGACGATATACATAAGATTTATCATCCTCTGCCTTGGCGACATTCTTGCTACGTTATTTCCTCCTCCTGCCATTGTGGATTGTACGATTTACGTTTTGCGTTATACGTTCTGTGGTTTCAGTTTTCCGTATTTTGGTTTTGCTCGAAAGGATTGGTCCTCTGTTGCTGTGCTGCAGCCATGGGATTTGCCATGTTCATTGTCATGGCTGTAATCATATTTTCATATATTTTATTGAGCTGACGCATATATCGGCTCATGCGCTCTGTCTCTTCACAGTATCGGCTTGATTCATTGGCTGATTTCTCATACATGTCACGAATATCCTTGAGTCCCCGATTGACACGATCAATGCTCTCAAGCTGCGAACTGATGCTCTTAAGCTGGATTTCATAAATGGTGTTTAGACCACCGATATTTCTATTAAGGTCTTCAAGACGCTCTACATATCCATTGGAAGAAGCGGAAACAGATTCGGAATTGTCTGTGATGGCTTTGTAGGAATTGAGAAGCACTTCACTTACTTTGTTAAGAGCATCAGTGGTTTCACGCAGTTGTGCTATTTGCTCAGTGACACCTTTCATCTGCTCAGCCATCTCCTTCATGGAATCGACAAGATTTTCAGTGTCTTCCTCAGAAATATCAACATTTGGACCGGAGGGAACCATACTACCGCCACCTCCTAAAATAATCGGACCTGACTGTCCCCCTTGACTCGACAACCCATTCTGATCAGCATGACCGGAAAGATCAGCATGACTAAAGTCACCACCTCCCGACACAACTACTCCGCCAGAAACGCCACCTACAACAGCACCGTGTCCGCTAAGGTCCGGACGGTCTTCCGGGGCATGAGTGTCAAGCACCGGGAACACGTCTTCCCAATGATAATCTTTTGGAGGGCGATCAAATGCAGTAAGCAAAAACATGGCAATCTCAGTGCCCATACCAATGCAAAGCAGTGTGCTTCCGCCTGGAAGGTGCAGGATTTTAAATAGGGCACCCCAGATTACGACTGCAGCTCCTATAGAATAAGCGATGTTGAAAAACCGCTGTCCTTTCTCTCCATGAAGGAAGCGTTCGATAAAGTTTGCGTATTTGCGTATCTTGACCATTGGAATGTGTTTGTAGTTTGAATTCTGGCGAAGCCTTAATTATTTTTTCTTCTGGGTGCCTTTAGCAAACCCAATCTGAGAGCGCACACAGCGAAAACCAATGTATGAACGCTGTTCATTCTGATATTCCCATTGCCGCAGGTCGCTTCGAAGGTTGTTCATGACATCCTTCCAACTACCTCCGCGTACAATTTTGCGCTTCATCTTATAAGGATCTTCAATCGCAGCATTATATCTGTATTCAGGATTGATGTCACTTGTAAGCCTATCAATACTTTCAGTAAATGCGGTAGAAGTCCATTCACTTACGTTGCCAGCCATATCAAAAAGACCGAAATCATTTGCTTTATAGGTTCCTACTGGCGACGTTATCAAATGTCCGTCTCTGACATAATCTCCGTCTCCCGGCTTAAAGTTGGCATAGAAGCAACCTCGCTCATCCATAGGGAGAGTTTCGCTCCAGGGGAATGAACTTTCTGAATTGCCGGCACGCGCCGCATATTCCCATTCGGCTTCAGTAGGCAAGCGATACGGTTCGATGTAAATTCCCTCTTTCCCAAGGCTACGCTTTAGATAATCAGTACGCCAATTAGCAAATGCATTTGCTTGATCCCAACTTACTCCTACCACAGGATAGTTGTTGTAGCCCGGATTAGAGAAGTAAAGACGTGTGTACTGTTCATTATAAGCATTATCAAAGTCGTTGACCCAGGCAGTTGTGTCGGGATAGATATTGACAATATATGTATTGAGGAAATCAAAATCTCCCGTCAGCGGACGAGTGACGGTCTCGCGTACTATCTCTCCTTCGTCCGTAAGATAAGCAGTGTCTTTAGAGATGATAGGGAGTTCATAGTTGACCGGATTATCGGTATTATAATCACGGCGAGTTGCATCAAGACGATTCTTACGCTTGGCAGCCTCAGTGTGATTGAATATCTCATACCGATAGTTAAGTTGCGTCGGATCAAGTTCACGCTGTCCGGTGATAGGATTAGTGCGATATACACTCTCAATGGCACGCTGCTCATCTTCATTGGCATTACGCCAAGGAATAGGCTTGTTCCAATTAAGATATGGAGTGATCGGATTTCCCTCCTTATCCTCCTCTATTTTAAAGGCCTCGTTGCCTCCGTAGGCAGGATCAGCCAGACGCTCACGAATGATAGAATCACGCACCCAAAATACAAATTGCTTGTATTTCGAATTGGTGACTTCAGTCTCATCCATCCAAAATGCATCGACCGACACTCCTCGAGGATTACCTTTAATACCCCAAACAGAGTCGTCTTTTGCGGGCCCCATGGCATATGAGCCACGGTCTACAAGCACCATGCCGTAGGGAGTAGGTTCTGCATAGGTGCTTCCACCAACACCCGTCACTTCGCCACCTGCACCGCCGTGAGACAGAGAGGCACAACCGACGAGCGAAAAAAACACAGTCATCATGCAAGCCATAAATGCACATGTCTTGCGAAATGCAGTTCTGTTATTTTTGATGTCTGAAATTCTCATTTATATAGAGGTTGTAATATATACATTATTTTAATAAATTCCCCAGAATCTTTTTTACATCAGCCGTATACTCCTATGTCTGTTGCGGTTTTTTCCGCTAAAGTCAAGTTTCATCTTGTAGCCGACTATTATTTCATGGCTACCGCTGGATGCTTTTAATATTCTTGTCGTAGGAATGTCGTAGGAGTATCCCAGTATGAAATTTTTAATCTCAGCACCAAGATTGATACTGACAGCATCGTTCCACCTATACGCTATTCCTCCGAATAAGAATTTGTTGTACCATCCCTTAACCGATAACACTGCCGAAATATCTTTCAGATCAGAGGCTACGATAAGATCGGGTTGCAATTCTATTAACGTGTTTTTAATCGGAATATTGCTTCCGGCGGTCAAATACAATACTCTATTAACATAAGTTTCAAATTCGTGATTGTCGGAAGTTGCGCTAGAAGAAGTTGTTCCCTTAGTATTCAACTTTACTTTAGGAGAAGCCGGATGAAGCATCGAGATGCCTATATGAAACTTGGGATGTGAATAAAAAAGTCCGACTCCGAAGTCAACTGAGCCTCCACCTACATCCTGCTTAGGAATAGATGGATCGTTGGAATCATGATAGTCGTCATCATCAGGTATGTATACATCCGAACCGCGGAAGGTTGATCCAAAATAACCCACTTGAATTCCCAATGTAAGATCACCACCAAAAAGTCTTTTCAGGCGTCCGCTCAATTGCCCATTTACATAAGTGTTAGAAAATAAGCCAATCCCTTCCTGAGTGATATTGACGCCACCACCCCAACGCCGACCAATTAATTTGAAGGGGATATCAGCAGCCCCGGTAAAACTTTTGGGTGCGTTTTTAATTCCAATCCATTGCATACGGCCAGCACCTCTAATACGTAGATAATCCGTAGAACCTACTGCAGCAGGATTATATAGCGATGGAAGAGCCCAACTTTGAGTATACAGGGGGTCGGACTGAGCATATGATGCTATCGGGAACTGCATACACAACGCAGTGCATCCAACAATCATCAGCAAGAACAGCCTTGGAATCCTGAAATATTTAATTATATATCTTATCATAAAGTCTATCCTATTCAAAATAGAATGAGAGAACTACCATGTTGCTTTTGATTTTAGACAAAGACTGAGTAATCTGCAATGTAGAAGGATTCTCATCAAGATCAGGACGATCATGCTTGAGAATATCCGTGAGTCCAAAACAAAACTTAATCTCAGGACAAAGTTTAAAGAAGGGAAGATAGAAATCGCACCCGAGTCCCACTGTAAGCATAGTATCGAAACCTTTGGTCACGATAGGATCTGATCTCTTCTTAGAAATGTCAAGCACACCCATTGCCCCTAAAGTGAAATAAGGACGAGTGTTATGCAGCCTGTCGCCTGAAATTTTAAGATCTAACGGAATAACAACAAGAGCACTCTTGACATCCTGTATTTGACGGTCGCCTGAATTAAAATCAAGCATCTCAACAGTCTTAGAACCAAAATACATGCCAGGCGACAACCGGAGATTGAAATAGCGATGCAGCCGGAGATCTCCCAACACCGTAGCATTGAATCCCGGAGAAAAACCGGGAACCTCCAGTTGCCATTGCCTGCCATCTTCAGACACAAAACCAGAATGCGTAAAAGCAAAATCTTGGACATGAGTGCCTACAGAAAAGCCCCAATGCCATCGTTTAAAATCGGCATACTGACGATTAGGCACTTTCTCACCCCATTTTGCATACACATTAAACGCGCTTCCGGCAAGTGCCAGCAGCAATGCAAACCTTAATATTCTATATGAAAAAGAAACCTGTGTCATATTAAAAAAACGATGTCGAAACAGACTACCGATGTTTAATAAACGAAAAAAATTTTTTTTTCTTATGTATTTTTATGATGTTTGCAAATAAATGATTAAATTTGCAGTATGAAACGTGTAATAACCCTTGGAGAAATAATGCTCCGTCTTTCGCCGGAAGGTTTTCGGCGATTTGTTCAGTGCGACAACTTCGAAGTCATCTGGGGTGGCGGCGAAGCAAATGTCGCTGTAAGTTGCGCCAACTATGGAATGGACGCAAAGTTTGTAACGAAACTGCCTACACATGAGATCGGACAGGCTGCTGTCAATGCACTACGTCGCTATGGCGTTGACACTCAGTATATCGCTCGTGGCGGTGACCGCGTAGGTATCTACTATTGCGAGACCGGTGCTTCCATGCGCCCCTCAAAAGTGATCTACGACCGCGCACACTCAGCGATATCAGAAGCAGACCCAGCGGATTTTGATTTCGATGAAATCATGAAGGGAGCCGACTGGTTCCACTGGAGCGGTATCACCCCTGCGATCAGCGACAAAGCAGCCGAGCTCACTCGTCTCGCTTGTGAAGCTGCCAAGCGCCACGGAGTAACAGTGTCTGTCGACCTTAATTTCCGCAAAAAACTTTGGACAAGCGAAAAAGCTCAGTCGATCATGCGACCGCTTATGAAGTATGTAGACGTTTGTATAGGCAATGAGGAAGATGCAGAACTCTGCCTTGGCTTCAAGCCTGATGCAGATGTTGAAGCAGGAGAGACATCGGCTGAAGGATACAAAGGAATTTTCAAGGCCATGGCTGAAGAATTTGGATTCAAGTATGTAGTGTCTACTCTTCGCGAATCTTACTCAGCAACCCACAACGGCTGGAAAGCAATGATCTACAACGGCAAGGAATTCTATGAGTCAAAACGCTACGACATCAACCCGATCGTAGACCGCGTTGGTGGTGGCGACTCTTTCTCTGGTGGTCTTATCTATGGACTTCTCAATAAAGAGACCCAAGGAGAAGCACTCGAATTTGCAGTTGCGGCATCAGCCCTGAAGCAGACTATCAACGGAGACTTCAACCTCGTGACTATCGCCGAAGTGGAAGCCCTTGCCGGAGGCAGCGCAAACGGCCGAGTTCAACGTTAAACACAAAAAAACGTAATTTTTCAAACGAAAAAAAAATGGCAAAATTTGATAAGCAGCAGGTGCTTGCAAAAATGGCGGAAGCACCCATGGTGCCGGTGTTCTATCACAAGGATGCCGAGGTAGCAAAGGCTGTTGTTAAGGCTTGCTACGACGGCGGAGTCCGCGCATTTGAATTCACCAACCGTGGTGATTTCGCACATGAGATTTTTGCAGAGGTGATTAAATTTGCTGCCAAGGAATGCCCGGAAATGGCATTAGGAGTTGGATCCATCGTAGAGCCGGCAGCTGCTTCGCTTTATATTCAGCAAGGAGCTTGTTTCGTGGTTGGGCCTCTCTTCAATCCGGAAGTAGCCAAGGTCTGCAACCGTCGCCTCGTTCCCTACACTCCCGGATGTGGAACTGTATCTGAGATAGGGTTCGCTCAAGAGTTAGGTTGCGATCTTTGCAAGGTGTTCCCTGGCGATGTACTTGGTCCTAAATTTGTAAAAGGACTTCTCGCTCCGATGCCATGGTCAAAACTTATGGTGACCGGTGGTGTTGAACCAACAGAAGAAAACCTCAAGAGCTGGTTTGCAGCAGGAGTATATTGTGTTGGAATGGGATCTAAACTCTTCCCGAAAGACAAAGTGGCTGCATGCGACTGGCAGTATGTCACAGACAAATGCCGTGAAGCCCTCGACATTATAGCCAAATTAAAATAAATTATTTAATCAATATTGAAAGAGCGGAAGCCGACCGGCCTCCGCTCTTTTATTATGGAATAGTTCGTACGTGTTGGAATACCTAAAATACTATCATTTTGAATTCAGAAGATGCTTAACGGCTCCTTCAAGCTGAGCATCATGTCCTGCTTCAACATCAGCTGGAGCATTATAGATTATGACGTCGGGGTTCAATTGAGTGTTTTCAAGAGGTTTGCCATCTACCGACAAATTTGTAACCTGTGGGATTCCAAAGACCAGACTTGGATCTATCTGAGTCTCCCACCATACTGCTGTCATAGTGCCCGGAATCGGTGCACCTACCACATCCCCTATTCCAAGAGTCTGGAATACATAAGGAGTGCCGGACGCATCACTATAATTGCATTCATTGACAAGCATGGCAGAAGGTTTTGTCCATTGCGCCCATGGCTCACTACCAATATACTGTCCGCGGGGTGTATAGCGAGCATATTCCTTACCATTAAGAAGGATTGCAAGGTCGTTGTGGAGCCAACCACCGCCATTATAGCGAGTATCGACGACAACAGCATCACAGTTGCGAT
>CAMWQF010000091.1 GCA_947176285.1 uncultured Porphyromonadaceae bacterium | reverse complement strand
TACATCAAGCTATCCTCCGACGAAATCGCCGACGAGATAGACGCAATCGTCAACGGTGCAAAAGAAGAAGTATTCTGAAAAAGAAAAGATTCAATACAGATATGAGACTATGAATAAAGATGAATTGATAAAGTTGTTGGAAGATACGATAATTCCAGCATCGTGCACGGACATGACTCGGTATTTACAACCTATTGCTGATGCCTTAATGGAAGTTATGCCTGTTCCGTTATACCGTTTTCGTACTATTAACGAATACTCATTGAGTGCTTTTGACAAAGATCTAATCTTTTTTTCACGAGCTAAAGATTTCAACGATCCGTATGATACCTTATTGACATCGCCTAGTTTCGAGGAAATAATGAGTTGTACTACTGAGAGTATTGCAACTATTATGAATACCTTCCAAGATTATCTATTGCAAGGCATGGAAATTCCTCAAAATATAAAGGATCTATTTTCACCATCTTTGTTGGATCAGATGGTGAATTTTATGAAGATGCAGTTAGAAGCAGTGAAAGGTGGAGAAATGACAGAACCTAATTGGGATGATATTCGCGCAAAGCTCAAAAATATGGTGGTAAACTTTGCAAATGATTTAAGGGATAGCGAAACCTATGCCTGCTTCAGTGAATCCATCACATCTTCTACAATGTGGGCGCATTATGCTGATTATCATAAAGGCTTCGCGCTCTCATACGATATGAAATCCTTAGTTCTTTCCAAGCCTTATGGGCTAATGATACTGCCTGTTATATACTCTGATGTCAGATATGACGCAACCAACTTATTGGGTTGGTGTACAGCGCAAATGTTAGGATTGCCGATGAATCGTATCGATCAACTGGATAAGATAAAGAGTGCTTTATATAAATCTTCAGAGTGGGCTTATGAGAAAGAATGGCGTCTAATCAACTCGGTAGATCAAGGTTGCTCTCATCCAAGTTTTAAATATGCTCCTATCGGAATATACTATGGTAGTAGAATTTCAGAAATCAATAAAAAGATTCTGCATAATATGGCCATTGAGAAAGGCCTTAAAGAATATGAAATGTATATTGATAGAAGTTCGTCTGACTATGAGATGAAAATTAAGCCATTATCCATCAAATAGTGGGTATGGAAACGAGGAAAGACAATATATTTGATGCCAGACTTGATACCTATGCATTAAGTCTAGTATCAAGTCAAATAGCTTCGTATTTATTCTAAGCTTATTAGCTTATGCCCTGACTTGTGCCCCGACTTGAGCCTTGACTTGTGCCCCGACTTGTGCTCCGACTTATGCCCCGACTTTGGGGGGTTGACTTAGGGATCGCCCCCAAGTCAACCCCTAAGATTATGTTTTTCTTTTCATCAGCCTATATAGTTAAGTTTAGTTCATCGGGCATATATATAGCCCGAACCAAACTAATCTGGTTTCTATTATCCACGACGGTGCCAAATGTGGGTAAAAATATGCGATTTGGCACTCTCGTGGAATCTTAAAGATTTTCGGTTATAATACTGCTATATTACGTCACGCTTCCAAATGTGCCATAAAAATCACAGATTTGGAGTCGTGATAGAAGAAAACTATTCAACAAGCAATGTTTGAAATATTAACATGATGCCTAACATGAGTCTTAGGCATCATGTTTGGTATCATGTTATTAAGAGAGGCTTTGTGCGATATATTTCTGATACCGACTTTTGGGCTCGTCTGGTAACATAATTGATAACCCATTATTTATTAATGGCTTGATAAAGTTCCTCCTATCCTTGTAACCCAAATATGCCATTATCTCTGCTAAAGAACGTGGTTCTTTTTAGAACGCGATTATTTTCTCTTCAATACTCTGTTCTGTTTGACTAGTGTCTCGACTTGGGGGATGACTTAGGGGCACCACCAAGTCATCCCCCAAGTCGATGTGTTTAGATCTCACTTTCTTTACTCAGTATAAAGTTTATCGAGCATATATACTGCCCGAAACAAACTAATCCGGCTACTAATACCCATGAGCGTGTCAAATGTGGAGTGAAATTATGTGATTTGGCTGTGTGACGGAGATAAAAGTGGCTTGTTATTATTCTCTGAAAAGTTTCTAAGTTCATTATTCGTTATTTTATCTCTGTCAGCCAGCCAAATGTGGTATAAAAATATGCGATTTGGCTATCTGATGTAAGTAAGGCGATCTGAGAATTCATTTTTTCTTTATTCAGTGGCCGATACATTGGATTAGTTCATCGGGAATAATAAAGTCTGAGCTAAATCTGACCTTTATATAGATAAAATACGAGAACCCATCTAAGTTTTAACAGTTGAATAGCAATAAAAACCATACTGGAAACGTTATTATTCAAATAATAATATATACAAAGATTTTTAATTCATTATAATCCATGGATAAAATAGACACTAAGATCGCTATCTTTGAATACGCAATGTATCAGTTAATAAACTGGTACAGCGAGGTTGTGTCTAAGGATATTAAACATATTACGCATCACTTTACTCGGCTAACTGCCCTAAAATTAATATTTTTATTAGCAAGTGTAAAAGATGAATCGAATCAAAATAGTGATTTGTTAGAGGATTTTGACAACTTTTGCGCGATGCAATATGGTCCCGTGGAAAGGGATATTTATTCGGCCATTGTTACTCATAAGACTACTTTATATAGCTTCGGGAATAGGCAAATGAGCATCCTAAACGATACACCTCAATTTGGTCATATCTCAGAATTGGATAGAAACAAAGTAAATGCCGCTATTAATCAGCTAAAATCTCATAACAAAGCACTTATTTCATATCATTCTTCTCGTCTGGTAGAAATAACCCATAAATGGGAATCATGGCGAAATGCTATGTCAATTGCTTGTTGGCTTGGGAAAGGTTCTGAATCTATGTCTACCGAATCTATACGTAATAGCGTTCCTTACTATGTCTAAACCAACGGCAATATTTGTAAATAACTGTATATCTAAATATACAGAATTATTCCCAGACGATTGGATTCTAGTATTAAACTGGACAACCTTAGAGGAAGCAAACAGGTCCTTTAGTGTTGGTCGCGAAAGAGTATTAGAATTCCAAAGACAATGTTTTGAAAATATCGCATTATCTTTTCTTTCAGGAGAATATATCGTTGATCGAAAGAAGTTTGATAGTGTTAAAAGCTCATTTGCTAGATATTGGCAACAAGAACATCTGTGCCCAGAATTTCCAGATGAGGATCGTTCGATTTTCAGAATTAGGTCTAGGCTATATCAATATTATGAGGATCTCGACAATCATATACGTGCACTTTTCTACGCATACTCTCATTTTGTTATCAGTGTTGATGAAAAATTAGAATATGCTCAACATGACTATCTCTTTAAAGTTGACACTCAAGGATTGAGAGAGACGCAAGATTTTCGGTACTTTTTATATCTTCGAAAAATATTTATACCGTTATGCGATATAGAACATCAATTAGAATTCGATGATTCTGTGCGGACACGCATAGCTGTTTATAAAGAACAGCTAGAACAAATCCTAACGGAAGAACAATATGATGAAATAAAAAAAGTTCTACAAATTGCTATTTACAAGACAAATTTTATTCTCCGCAAATTATTGCGGCCGTCTGACTCATTTGATATTCTTGTAAATGAAGAAAAGAAGACCCTCAGTCGTATTTCGCTTCCTGCCTTACCAGAGTCATTAGGCAGAAAGTTCTTAGTTTATGAATGTATTCATGAAGATAGAACTTTCAATGACACAGAGGTAGCACAATTACAGATTCGTATAAATAAGGGAATAAATAGTTTCGAGGATATTGCTTGTTTAATCGATTTTTATTGTAAAAACAATGGTTCGATCCAACAAATAAATAATCTTATTACACAATTTGATAGGAAGTTTAATGAACTAAGTCAGCGCTATCACTATAATTTTGATAGGCATGCATTATGTACATTGAGAAACTTCTTGTATAATTGCAGATTATCCTATAAAACATCGAAAAAGACTTACTCTGTTGATGAATTAACTTCTGATATGGAAATAATTAAATCAATCCAACTAGAGACGCTGGTGAGAAATTTTTATCCATATAAAAAGGCTCTGGAGTTTTTGTCAAGAGAGATTAGAAACAATATAGAAAACCGGAATCTTAAATTCGATTATCAAAAATTTATTAATCTATTCGAAGAATACTTATCCGAATTTAAGCTTAATATTAATTGGTGCGAGTCTCATAAATTTTATCCTATACAACTGCCATTTAAAGAGTGTAGGGTAAAAATCGATAATCAGATTTTGATTATCCCATCTACTATTACCCGACCGATAGATTATAATAAACTTAGAGAAGAACAGCAAAAGTTTCAGTCAGAGTTAGATTTTTTCAAGTCTTCTCAGATTTATTTTAAAGATAAAAATGAAACAGAATCTTTGAAAGATGAGGTAAATAATATTGAAAAGCGATACCTCGAGATTGGAGGAGTGTTAATAGGATTAGTTACCTTCTTATTTGGAACAATTGATATTTTTACAAAATCTGAAGGTTCCCCTGATTATATGTTCGAGTCTGTTTTGGGATTGGGCCTTATTCTTGTTATTTTCGCCGCCCTACTGATTATTGTAATTGAATATTGGAAGGGCAATCGTAATAAAATTAGGATAGGATTCTGTAGCATTATATTGCTTATATATACGATATTAATTGGAGTGTCATTAAATAAAAATCATATTCTGAATAATAAACAAACAAAAGAAGATATTTTATTAATTAAGAAGGAAGGAGGAGATCATACCGACAAATCTTCAGCTACCGTATCCTCAGTAAACCCCATGGATTCGGCAAATTATTATCCAGAATCTAACGGTTCTAAAGAGGGTATAATTAGTGTTTCTAAAAAGGAAGTTCCGAAGCATAACCAAACTGGGGTTCATTAGTAACATCATGTATTGAGTCTAAATAACTTAGATCTTTTAGCTTAACCACATAATTATATTTTATACCAAGATTATTCAGTTCCTCTCTTCTGTCCTTACTCAATGATACAAATTCTTGCTCTTGTTCGATACCCAAAAATCTTCGGCCACATAAATTAGCGGCTATTCCAGTAGTAGAAGAACCTGCAAAAGGATCTAGAATCCAATCGTTCTCGTCGGTGCTGGCAAGGATGATACGAGTGAGAAGAGCCAAAGGTTTTTGCGTAGGGTGCTTGCCGCATGACTTCTCCCAACGGCCTATCGCTGGAAGACGCCATACGTCTGTCATTTGCTTACCTTCGTTGATTGCTTTCATCAATTCGTAATTATACTTGTGGGGTACCTTCGGAGACTTCCGCGCCCAAAGAATAAATTCAGTAGAGTAGGTAAAGAATCGACATGAAATGTTTGGCGGAGGATTGGTCTTAGCCCAGGTAATAACATTCAGAATCTTGTAGCCCAATTCTGTCAAGAGATTCGCTATGGCAAATATGTTGTGATGAGTTCCTGAAATCCATATTGTCCCGTTGTCCTTTAACTTTTCACGACATAGTGTTAACCACTTCCGGTTAAATTCCATGATGGATTCAGGTGTGCCTCCTTTGTCCCATTCTCCTTTATCGACACAAACTACCTTTCCCGCCTGATAACTTATTCCTCCATTAGAAAGAAAATAAGGGGGGTCGGCGAATATCATGTCAAATTTAAAATCAAACTGTGGAAGCACATCAAAACAGTCACCATGTACAATGGTGAAGGCTCTGTCGTTTGATTTATAAAATGGAACAATCATAATCAAATATATTAAGCCATTAATCCTCCACCTCCATCTCCGGTTTTTGTATATGCGCTCTGCCATCCAGTTGCTCCCAAGATACTAATTGACTTTGGAGGTAAAAGATTCTTATGTTCATTGCATATCTTGCTAAAGGGACAAGCTTTGAGCTTTTTATCCTTAGGTAGGCCCTTGACAAAATCAGTTTGAAGAATAGCTACTTCTCCCTCAGTATCACTACAAGGATATACCTTTCCAATTACAGAAGCTTTCACTCCCTTTATTCCATTTGCGTAGCATACCTGACAAGTCCGATTACGACTACTATGCCATCTGAATGTATGGTCATGGCTGTCACATTGAAAAATGGCAAGAGTATCTTTACAGAATTCCTTACCGACTACTTTGTACACAAAGAAATCTAACATAGAAGGGCTTATTGGAGATTCTTGAGGATATTTATTTCTCCATATTTCCCAAACTCTACGCCATGCAGCTGCATTCATTTGTTCAATATAAGCATACTGATAGCAAAATATATCAAGGAAACTCGATAGTAATGGAATGGCAGTTGTAATGATTCCAGTACGCAATGCAACCTTCATGGTGTTTACGTCACTAGCGACATCTATACTTTCAAAGCCTTTGACATTATTCCAAATTCCGAGAACCACCATATCTCGAATGAACATGTCAGCTTTCTTGTTTCCGTATCCGGCATTACAGTCTATTAGTGCCTGTCTAAGTTTTGACACATCATTATCAAAGCATTTGATTATATCAATAGGCGTACTGTTATAATTTTTAACAAATGAAGCTATCGCAGACGCATATTTTGAACGTTTGTCTGACTGAGATTTATCAGTCAACCCAACCGCGCTAATGAATTTCTCTGGAGAGGCAATTATTATGTCTTCATCGAAAATTGAAGGATCGCTACTATACCGTTCCGCAAGAGGTCCAAATTTGAGAGAACCTCTGAAGTCTTGGTTTGCAGTGAACATTCTCACTCTGCAAACCTGAGCATCAGTCAATCCACAAGTATCCCAGATTTCTGAGAACGCCTTTCCTTCCGTAAGGATATAAATGTCATGCAACGCATCGGCAACACGCCCACATACGTCGTCGTTTATCTTACAATCCAGAATATCAATATAATTTTCATGCCAGAATTTATGGAACTCTGAGAAATACTCAAAAGTCTGACCTAAGACATTTACTGATCCAATACCATCATGCGTGGTGTATAAGAAATCGTTAATAGTCCTAACGATTTCACGTGCAGAATCTATATCAAGAGTCGGCCTAGACTCCATGATATGTTTAATGCAGGTCGCAAAATCATTTAGTTCTTTCATCTATTCCGTATTTTATCAATGAAAGCGTTGATATTAGTAAGATTATACACACTCGGGATATGAGCGAAGGCTTCTTCGAGTTTATTGCGGGCAGACTCCCAGCCAATACCGTCCGTTATCCAGACGAACTCAAAACCGGGAACTGCATTGATTTTGGGGGCAAGTTCAGAATATGAGCGAGCTACCTCATTGAGTTTAGAGCCTCCTCCTGTATAGAAGTTCGCCTCTATCAGATAGGTCTTGTCTTTCGCTTTGACAACGAAATCAAACCTCTTATTATCCGCGCCTAACGCCCTTACTATCTCAGGAAACTCAGTATAGTAGACTTCTTGTTTATATGAGATACCATGCTTATCGAAAATATTAGCCACAAGATCCTCCATGATATGACCGCCTCTGTTTTTACGAGCATTGGAATCCAGACCAACCTCAACCCCGAACACATAATCCACGAGATTCTTAATCTGTTTTTTCTGGAAAACCTCGGTTAGACCAGTATCGTTTAGGAACTTTGTTACCTGTTCTGGAGATGTGAAATAGTCGGAAACAAGATGAATGTTACCATTCTCATCAATAGCTTTCTTCTTATCTTTCGTACGCACAGCAATCAGAATATCTAAAACAGAGAAAACCTTAGGATTTTCCTCCCATAGACGTTCTACGGCCTTAGCCATATCTTCCTGACCAATGAGATAGTTAAGCTGATTAAGCTTGATAGATATTGCTTCCACATTTGCCGCTACCTTTGGGAAATCCACATAGTCTTTCAACGAGAAGTGGGTTTCTTTCAATGGTTTCATAAAGTCATTAAATCGGTCTGCCATATCTTATAAGTCAAAAAGGTTTGCTGGAGAACCTTGAAAGTTCTCGTAATTTCTAATCAATAATTCTGTAAGAGTGCCTCGCTTAGATGCATTGGCGTTAATATTCCGTTTAGCATATACTCTTTCAATGAAAAAATCCTGATAGAGTTCGTCAAAGAAAATATCTTCTGCATTACGACCCTTGCAGTCTGAATTACTGAGCATTTCTTTACAACCTTCCACTGAAAGAAAAGAGTAGAATTCCTTTAGGCGAATCTGTTCTTTGTCATCAAATGTTTCCTTTACATAGGAATTGAAACTTGATGTTGCGTCCAACGGTCTATAAGGAGGGTCAAAATAAAAGAAGGTATACCCGTCTACATATTCGCCAGTACGGGCAAAATCGCCATTAAGTATCTCTACTTTCTGCAAGAGCTCACTATCCGCTATGAGCAAAGATTCATCACATATTGTCGGATTAGAATATCTGCCGAATGGTACATTAAAATCACCCTTGGAGTTTTCTCGGTATAAACCGTTAAAGCATGTACGATTTAAGAAGATCATGTACGCTGCCTCTTCAACGTCTGTGAGCGTTTCTTGGTTAAAACGGAAACGTATATTTAGGAACAGTTCTTTTTGCGCTTCAAAGTCACCAGCTGCTCTAAATTTTTCTTGTAAATCAGTCAATGTGTCAATCAGAGAATAGGGATTATCTCTGATAATAGTATAGGTCGTAACTAAATGAGGGTTTATATCGTTTATGATAGCCTTCTTAATGTTGGGATATTTCTGGAGCATGAAGAAAAGCATTGCTCCGCCACCTACGAATGGTTCTATGTAAGTTATGTTCTTTTCTCTGCCAAAAGCTTCCGGCAGGAAAGAATCTATAGTTGGCAGCAACTGGGTCTTGCCACCAGCCCATTTAAGGAAAGGCTTTGCCTTAGTTCTTGAAATAGTCTGCAAATTCATTCTTTACAAGCTAACAGCACCTCAACTACAAGATAGCAATCTGAGGTATGGCCTGACCCGTAACGACTATTTCGGAGTTGACTTTAGGGCATCGCTGCCATGTTATATGATATTTCTACGACCATTTGCAGATTATTCTCGCTACTATCTTGCAAAGTTACGAAAAAATATTGAGGTGGGCAAGGTTTTATGTTAAAGAGCATAATTGTATAACCGCTGTTAACCAGAAGTGTAGATTGGATAAAGCAAAACACCACCGAGAATGCTGTAATGCCTCTCGATGGTATTGAAGTTTAGTGGAGTTTGGGTCCGCTTTCACTAGTGTCTCTTAAAAAATGTTAATCAAATTCGAAGTCAAGAGTTGGATGGCAATTTGCTATTTGGGCTGGCTCCGGTTCGAGGGTCAACAAGTCCTTGATATGCTCCTTGACAAGCAGGGAGCTACCGAGGATTCTCATGACTTCATAGATATTTCTTTCAAGTTTCATTTTATGTTCGATTATTGCGACGACACAGTAAGTGCATATAGCCGCATAGATTTGTATTCTGACGGATGTCTCGGAGTTACCCCAGAATGTGGTGACCTTAAGGTGCTGTTTGATCCATTTGAAGAAATTATGGAAAGCTTTCCATAACGTGTTTTATGCAAAGCTGATACTTATGGAAAGTAACTTTTATATAACGTTGCAT
>CAMWQF010000090.1 GCA_947176285.1 uncultured Porphyromonadaceae bacterium | reverse complement strand
GAACTCGGTAAGGAAGTTGCTCTTGAACTCCAACGCTTCGGTGTGGAGGTAATTGCTTGCGACAAATATCCAAATGCTCCGGCTATGCAGGTGGCGCATAAAAGTTATGTGTTCAATATGCTTGATGGAGAGGAACTTCGCCGTGTCGTAGAACTGGAGCGCCCCGACCACATCATCCCTGAAATCGAAGCTATTGCAACTCCAACTCTTGTGCAACTTGAGAAAGAGGGATATAATGTGACTCCTACCGCTCGAGCCGCTTTGCTTACTATGAATCGAGAAGGAATCCGACGCCTTGCCCATGAAGAACTCGGAATCACGACTTCTCCCTATCGCTTTGCATCCAATCGCGAAGAATTTGATGAGGCGATAAAGGAGATCGGTATTCCATGTGTTGTTAAGCCTATCATGAGCAGTTCCGGTCATGGACAGAGTGTGATAAAGAATCCGGATCAAATTGATCATGCTTGGAAAGAGGCTCAGGAGGGTGGACGTGCCGGAGCCGGTCGTGTAATTGTAGAAGGATTTGTCGACTTTGATTATGAGATTACGCTTCTCACCGTTCGCACTGTCTCCGGAACTTCCTATTGCCAACCTGTAGGCCACATTCAAGTAGAAGGTGACTATCGTTATTCTTGGCAACCTCAGCCCATGTCGGAAAAGGCTCTCAAATCGGCTCAGGAGATCGCTAAGAAAGTGACTGATGCTCTAGGAGGTTATGGAATTTTTGGCGTAGAACTTTTCATTAAGGGAGATGAGGTGATCTTCAGTGAGGTTTCTCCTCGTCCGCATGACACCGGCATGGTGACAATGATCTCTCAGGATATGTCGGAGTTTGCTCTTCATGCGCGTGCAGTGCTCGGACTTCCGGTTCCCGCTATTGACTTCTATGGTCCATCAGCATCTCGCGCCATAGTGCTCGAAGGTGAAACGGATTGTGTTGAATTCGATAATCTTGAAGTCGCTCTTGCCGAACCCGGCACTCAAATCCGAATCTTTGGCAAACCTCAAATTCATGGACATCGCAGAATGGGTGTAATCCTCGCCAGAGGAGCCTCTGTAGAGGAAGCTCGTGATAAGGCAGCCAGAGCATATGATGCTCTGAAAGTGTCAGGTGCCACAAAAGATATGAAATAATTGGTTATTTAACAATATAATCTTAAGGACGTACGACTAGTGCGTCCTTTTTTGCGTTTTGTAATCTTAAAAATTTGCGTATATCATTCACATTTATTAACTTTGCGAATAAACTCTTGAAAATATGGATACTTTAGGCATTAAGGCACGCAAAGTGGTGGATTTTTATGTCGATGGTTTTAAAAATATGACTATTGGCAAAAAATTATGGGCGATAATAGCAATTAAAGTCGCCATCCTCTTCCTTGTATTCAAACTTTTCTTTTTCCCTGATATCTTGAAGGAAAACTACGACAACGACGATGACCGCGCTCGCGCAGTAGCCACCGAACTGACCTCCCGCTGACAACTGAAAACAGACAACTTTATTACTGGTTATCGGCTTTAGCCGATAACAAAAATACGAAAACTTAAAAAATAAATAAAACCTATGGAAGACTTGATTCAAGTAGTAGACTGGTCGCGACTTCAATTCGCACTGACCGCAATAGTCCACTGGCTTTTTGTCCCGCTTACGATCGGGATAAGCCTCATCATTGCCGTAATGGAGAC
Organism: uncultured Porphyromonadaceae bacterium; assembly: GCA_947176285.1. Taxonomy (GTDB): domain Bacteria; phylum Bacteroidota; class Bacteroidia; order Bacteroidales; family Muribaculaceae; genus Lepagella. The sequence goes on along the minus strand of CAMWQF010000090.1, from coordinate 7,928 downwards.
GATCTATTATCGTACTAAATCCGAAAAATGGCTCAAGACAGTAAAATTTTGGATGGTCCTCTTTGCCATCAACTTTGCTATTGGTGTAGCCACAGGAATCATTCTCGAATTTGAATTCGGCACTAACTGGTCAAACTACAGTTGGTTTGTCGGTGACATCTTTGGCGCCCCACTTGCCATAGAAGGTCTTCTCGCTTTCTTCATGGAAGCCACTTTCTTTGCTGTGATGTTCTTCGGATGGAAGAAAGTATCCCCCGCATTCCATCTTGCCTCCACTTGGCTTGTGGCAATCGGTGTGTCACTTTCCGCACTCTGGATTCTAATTGCAAACGCGTGGATGCAATATCCTGTAGGAATGGAATTTGATCCGGCTCAGATGCGTAATGTAATGTCTGATTTCATGGCAGTTGCTACATCGCCGGTTGCTATAAATAAATTCTTCCATGCTGTCACCAGTGGTTGGGTACTCGCCTCTGTATTTGTGATCGGCGTCAGCTGCATCATAGCCGCAAAAGGCAAAAACCTTCAAATGGCAAAAGATTCTGTCAAAGTAGCCGGTTGGATTGGACTCATCGGAATGATTTTCACAATGTGGACAGGCGACGGTTCTGCTGTTGAGGTGGCTCGCGTACAGCCAATGAAACTTGCCGCTATGGAAGGTCTCTATCGTGGTGAAGTAGGACAGGAACTCATCGGTATCGGTATTGTAGATGAAAAGGAAAGAGATGTCAAATATAAGATTGCTATCCATAAGGGCCTATCCATACTTGCCAATCACGATGCCGACAGTTTCGTTCCCGGTATAGATGATCTTATCGATGGCATAGCCCTTACCCCACAAGGAGATACCATTAACACGACAAGTTATGCTCAGCGAATAGAAATTGGTAAGGCTGCTCAGCAGGCACTTAGAGATTATGAAGCCGCCCGCAAAGCCGGCGACCAAGCAGCACTCTCCGATGCCATTTCAAGAATTAAGGCTAATTATCAATATTTCGGTTATGGCTATTTCAACTCACCGGAAGAGGCTGTTCCGCCGGTTGCTCTCACATTCTATGCATTCCATATCATGGTGATGGCCGGAGGTTATCTGCTATTGTTCTTGATAGTAGCGCTGTTTATTGTGTATAAGAAGCCTGTTTGGTTCGATACTCGTCTTGCCCGCTGGATTGGGATTCTTAGCATTCCTGTGGTCTGGATATGCAGTGAGGCAGGTTGGATTGTGGCGGAAGTTGGTCGACAGCCATGGACGATCCAGGATATTCTTCCTGTTCAGGCGGCAGTATCTTCAGTGACAGCACAATCTGTTCAGATCACATTCTGGCTCTTCGCTGTAGTCTTTGCTGCCCTCATAGCAGCCGAGATCTCCATCATGGTCAACGAAGTTAAGAAGGGATCAAACAAAGATATTATTGCATAATCACTACCATTCCAATGAGTCCTATTGGTCTTATTGGACTAATTAGCCCTATTGGGCGTATTTTTACAACTATTAAAAATTGAAATAATGGAAGCATTACAGATATATTGGTGGCTTCTCATCGCAGTGCTCGGTGGTGCCCTTGTCTTTATGTTGTTCGTCCAGGGTGGTCAGAGTTTGCTGCTCGAGACCCGTGGCTCGGTGGCTAAAAATCTCATAGTAAATTCTCTTGGACTTAAATGGGAACTTACATTCACTACTCTTGTTGTGTTTGGAGGTGCATTCTTCGCCTCATTCCCTCTTTTTTATTCCACATCTTTCGGTGGTGCCTATTGGCTCTGGATGGCAATTCTCTTCAGTTTCGTGCTTCAGGCTGTAAGTTATGAGTTCCGCCGTAAATCAGGCAATATCTACGGCACCCGCACCTACGATGCATTCCTTCTCATTAATGGAGTGGTAGGATGCGTATTGATTGGTGTTGCGGTTGGTATTCTTTTCTTCGGAGGTGAATTTACCGTGACTCGAGGTAATATTCTCGACGGACAGTCACCCGTAATCTCAGTGTGGGCTTCTACTCATGGTCTTGAGGCAATATGCTCATGGAAAAATCTCCTTGTAGGTTTCACTATTTTCTTCCTTGCCCGCATGAATGCTGCCCTCTATCTGATGAATTCTATCGATGATGGACAGAAATTCTTCGATGCAGTCAGAATAAAAGCGCTTTTGAATGGGCTCATTTTCGTAGTTCTTTTCCTTGCTCTCTTGGCAGTGGTCTTGACTTCAGATGGGTATACAGTTGAAGAAAACGGTAATGTTGTCGCTGTTCCTTATAAATATGCTATCAATTTGATTGAGATGTGGTGGATTCTAGCTGCACTCTTGATTGGTGTTGTATTGGTGCTTGTAGGCTATGGATTGACAGCATTCAAGAAAGAATACAAAGGAGGCATCTGGTGGACTGGTATTGGCACCATCATCACTATTGTGAGCCTGCTTTGTGATCTCGCTTACAACAACACTTGCTATATGCCTTCGTTGACAGATCCACAATCCTCTCTCACTATAGCCAACAGCAGTAGCACTGAATTCACCCTCACAGTAATGTCATGGGTGTCCCTTTTGGTTCCGGTCGTAATCCTCTACATTTGGTATGTATGGAGTAAAATGAACGCCAAGCCAATGACTCCCAAAGAAATCGAAGAAGACTCCCACTCCTACTAAATTTTTTATATAATAAAAGTATTAACGTGACTATATGAAAAAAGCATCCCGAGGGGGATGCTTTTGGTTTTGTTAGCGGATTAGAGAGAAGTAGAAATCGGCTTTTGGCTCGTAGTCGGGATCAAGAAGTTTTTTAACGTCTGACTCAGTAAACTCTTGATCTGAGGCTATTAATATGTGTCCAACTTCTTCATCAGGAACGAGATAACGGTATTCTTCTACTATTGTCTGTGTCTTAGGTATCGCTATTGGATTATCTTGAAAATATAATTCTAAATCCCGGTCGCTTGTCTGATCTATGATGTTGAAATAAAGAGGGAAATCAAGAGTGTTGAAAACTGCGAAATTAAAGGTTTCATCGTCATAATCTATGTTTCTGCGAATAAGAATCACATCGTTGTCATCATCATACTCATTCCCATTTTTCATTCTCCTGAGATATTCCAGATAGCTTACTCCATCCGGCAAATCTATCGGCGCATGAATTATAGCGTTTGCGGTATGAACGGAAACTCCTGTGCTTGCAAAAGAACTTCGTTTTAATTTAGCATTATCTGCTATTGCATCACCCAATCCTGTATTGGTTTTCCTTGTGATTGCCTGCGCATCTTTGTTGGCCTTATCAATAAGTTCTTGAACGGTCATAGTTCCATGTTCTATAGAGGAAAAGATCCTTCGGTTATCCGAATTCAATATCTCAACATTTCCCCCTTGGGGAATTGTCAAAACGTCTTTTTTTGTTACTGTATCTCTCCGTTTTGCATCTTTGCTAACTCCCGAACTGCTCTTAACCTTTACATTTCCCTTTACGCGAAAAATGTTAAGTGCGGCTTCAGAATCAATTGAGATGCTTAGCGTCGTTAGTGTCAGAGATATCATTGCTATTATCCCCGGCAATGTTCTTTTTCTCATGTCTTATTTTTCCTTTTAGTTTATTAAAGATTTTATCTATACTGTCAATAAGCCCTTTTTCATTGAAAATAGCCCCGTATACTTCGCAAGCGGCTACCCCGAGAGAAACTGTTAGGATCGAGTAAGAAAAATTAAGGTCGATGTTATACTTTACATATACGATAGTTCCGGTCAGAATCAGAAAATAAAGCAACCCAATCTGCAAAGTTCTCACCAATAGAGGTCCCATCACCATGTCTATCAGTTTAATATTGATTCGCACGATCAGAAAGCAAAGTAAAGCGGCAAGAAGCCAATCTTCCAATGGAGTAAGGGTTCTGGTGTAGTCACCTTCCAATATGGTAGCCAACGTGTAGGCGTGTATAAGAATGCCCGGCATATAATTGTCAAGAGGGGTAATGTGCCGGTCGGCTGCATCATGAATCTTTCCGAGCAAAACCACTTTCCCTTCGATTGATTCCTGATTATCCAGAATCTCGCTTGGAGTCAAAATCTCAAATTCTCGTGATGCAAAGTTGATTTCTTCGACATCCTTTCCTCTCAATGCAAGCTTTTGTGCTGCCTCCGGATTCTTTATTTCCGCAAGGGCGTTAGGAAGGGACTTGATGATGCTACCGTCCACATCAAAATCAGATTTAAATTCTCTGATTGTTGTCAATTCTCCATCTTCTCCTTGAATATTGATTGCAGCGAATCCGCCTGAAGGAGATACTATTTCATCATAATAAGAGTTGCTGATGAAATAGCCGGTGGAGTCTTCTTCAATAGTAATAGGCATCACGAAATTCGAACATAACTCCATTGATTCAGACAAAGGATCATCGTCAGGATTCAATGGTGGACCAAATACTATATCAAGTCCTACGGCAGCCGGTCCGCAGTAATCTATTGCATCAATAGCACGCGCCATTTCTGCCCTGTCGCATCCGTCGAGTGCCACTATCACAATGTTGCCGTCAAGTTCCTTTACCGGTCGCTTATTTGCCACCAAGGTATAAAAGTCACTAAACCTGAAGTCGGATGCCTTTTCCATTGGGGAAAAGAAAGATACAGAAGTAAGGTCATAGACTGCCACATGCGAAAAGAGCAACGTCAGGAGAGTTATTGCACTCGCTTTGACGATGGGCTTTAGGGAAGACATGCGTGCTGATATCGGATTCATATCTTCACCTTATATATTTTTGCAGATTCATTGCTGAATTGAGTTGGTAAATATCCAGCATAACTCCGCATGCATGTAGGATCGCAAACCACATAGGGAACTCCATCGACATCTACCGTTGCTCCTTTTACCTCCACTCCCGGAGAAAATCTGACTGCGGCTGCCAAATGATTAGGATAGTGCAGATACACCACATCAAGACCCAATACATTTCTGACAATAAGCGAGAACAGGATAGCGCGATCTTCGCAATCATCGTAGGGATAATAGAAATTTTCATCCGGGAAAAATGGTTTTTCTCTTCCGAACTGATCTTCGTCGGTCATATAATGAAATCCGAAGTTGAGATAACTTAGGATTAAATTGACGGCTTTTTCTTCATCGAGATCTTCTGTGAGTATTTTCATTACGGGGAAAAGACTATTTTTCACATGTGGGCTGGCAGGGGCAAGTCCATAAAGATTCCAGTCTACTATCGGATATGAATTATAGAAATCGATCACAGATTTATTAACAGCCACTTCAAAGGGTGGAGCAGACTTCCAAGATTCGGATGAATATACTTTGTTCTCTTCTTTTGGCGAAGCGAACATAGGATATCGGTCTACTACCATTCTTATAGGAGTAGGCGATTTCTTGAAATCACCGTTATATGTCGATACGAGACCTTCCTCTTCAGAGAGAGGACCGTATATATAATATGATTTACCATCGGATATCGTATAACTTTGACCATATATTTGATGACTTGGATGATAGCCAAGAGCAAGTCTGCCATTTTTTACAAGTATACGGCAATCATAGCCGGCTTGAATAAGTATGGCTGCTGTGAGGAATGTTTTGCTATCATGAGATTGAGGATAAAGTGTTGATGCCACTTTATCAGCAAGTTGCAAGAATCCCCAGTCGCAAAGTTGCATTTCTTCTCTCAAGCGCAGGCAGTCGTCAAGAAGCGGTTCGAGGTTCTCATTCTCTGTAAGTTTCTTCCAAGCCTTTGCAATAGAAGCGTTGTCAGTGGATTTTATATTGATTAGAGATGTGTCGAATTTTCTTATTCCGCAAGGGGTATTGTAGAATTTGAAACTTATGGGATATTGTATTGTAGGTTTCTTTGAGTCTATTTTAGGTAGAGTCACGGGGATATCCGGAATCGGTTTTTCAGGAGGCACAACATTTTTAACCGGTACTTTTTGTGGAGCGGAAGGTTTTGTCTTGTCGGCTTCAATTGGTTTTGTCGGTTTTGGTTTAGATGGGACCTCCTTTTTTGGCTCAGTCCTATGGTCTTTCCATTCGCCGCTGAGTCGAGCAGCAAATTCCTCGTTTAGCCGAGCACGATATTCTTCAAACTCAGTTTTTTTCTTGTCCTTATAATTTTGAAATTCCGTCTTTACTCGCTTCTTGTACTCTTCGAAAGATTCTGGTTCATCGCTGAAGCAAGGGAGTGAGAATAAGGAAGTGACGGTGAAAAGCAGTAATAGTCGTCGCATAATGTTTTTAATGTAAAGGGCGAGGATTGCGTCCCCGCCCTTTGTAAATTAGATTATTTTAAATCAAAGTTTCTTATTATAGAGATTCTTAATCTCTGATGCTGGAAGTTGCCATTCGTCATAAACGCGTAGATTAGCAATCTTCATGTTCGGAGTGTTGTCGCCACCTATGATGAATTTCGTGCCTGTTCCAAAATGACATTCTTTTTCTTGGTTTTCATCATATGTAGAGTAAGACTCAGTCAAAGTATCCATGAGCACACCATCAATATACAAAGATGTAGTGACCATATTCTCATTTATGACGTTAAAATCAGAAACAAGAACAATATGATGCCAATCTCCATCATCAATTACCTTGTGAGTGAAATTACCAATTCTTCCTCCATTTAGTTCAGAATGATTGTTGGATCGCTTCATGGTGTATTTTAAATGTCCATTTGTGTATTTGAGAGACATCATTTTTGTAGTTGACCCTGCGAATGCATTTGTAGAAGTAACCCAAAAAATATCACCTTCACTTATATCTTTTAACCAAAAACTAACAGTCATTGAAGGACTGTCTATTAAGCCATCATTTATGACAACTTTAGTCATGTTTGCTCTTGAAAAAGCTATTGCCTTTTTTCCTGATACCGGGCCGTTTACAAAAGATGGTTCTGGGTTTCCATATGCATATTTATCATTTCCACTCAAATCATCATAGTTGCCGTCGAAAGTGAAGTATGCACACGGACTCTTGTTAACGTTGACCTGAGGTTTTTGATCTCCCTTGTTTTCCTCCTTAGGCTTTTCTTCGTCTTCAATACCTAATTCTTCCTTAAGGATGTCACAACTTGGCAATACGCAAAGCATTGCAAGCAAGAATAATGAAATATATTTTTTCATTTAAGTTACTGTTTGGCGTTATAAATGTTTTTAATTTGGTCTGCAGAAAGTTTACGAAGGTTATAAGCTCGAAGATTTGCAATTCTCATATTAGGAACATTATCACCACCCATTAAAAATTTAGTACCTGTTCCGAAATGACGATCTGTAGTACTTTGTTCGTCGTATGTAGAATATGTTTCCAATTGAGTGTCCATCAGTACGCCATCAACATATAAAGATGTTGTAATATTTCCTGAATTAATTGAATTAAAATCTGAAACCAAGGCTATATGATGCCAGTCACCATCATCGATTACTTTATGAGTGAAATTACCAACCTTTCCTCCATTTAGTTCAGAATGATTGTTGGAGCGTTTCATTGTATATTTTAAATGTCCGTTTGTATATTTAAGAGACATCATTTTTGTCGTTGAACCAGCGAATGCATTAGAAGATGTCACCCAAAATATCTCACCTTCATTAATATCTTTAACCCAAAAACAAATAGACATACTTGAGTTGTCGATAAGTGGATCATTGATTGAGAAAAGAGTGCCATCCTTACGACTAAAGGAAAGTCCCTGAGTTTCTTTGGTAACACCAGTGACAAATTTTGTTTCCGGAGATACAAACCCATTGATTTTATTCTCCCATATATCATTAAGGCTTCCGTTGAATGGGAAGTACGCGTATAGGCCTTTGGTTTCTACCAAATCACTTGGCATAGGGTCGTTTCCAGGTTCATTGCCAGTGCCGCCTCCTGTTGTGTTTGCTGTAACAGAAATGACTTCTGAGCGGACACCGTCATTGATGGTGAAAGAAGTTGACATTGATCCGGAGATTTTCGAGCGATCGA